>JAODNL010000430.1 GCA_025465405.1 Pseudonocardiales bacterium
GCGAGCACGGTCAGTACCGCCCTGACGACGGCGTTGACCGCGAATGCCGGCAACTACCGATGGGTCGCGGCGACGACCGGGGACAACGAGGCAGCGTCACTCGAGCTCGCCACCGGGAGCGCGGTGATGGCACTCGGCGGATACAACGGCACCGACCCGGCCATCACCCTGGCCGCGTTCAAGACGCTCGTCGCCGCCGGAGCGGTGCACTACTACGTCGCGGACAGCCAGGGCTTCATCGGCTCGACCTCGGCGCAGACGTCGACGGCCTACCAGATCCAGCAATGGGTGAGCTCGACGTTCACCGCTCAGACGATCGGCGGCAGCACCGTCTACAACCTCACCGTCGCGAAGTAGCCGTCAACTCCCGGCAGTCAGTTCAGGCCGGCGTAGGAGTGCAGACCGGCCACGACGATGTTCACGATCAGGAAGTTGAAGGTGATGGCACCGAAGCCGAGCAGGTTGACCCACGCGGCGGCGCGACCCTTCCACCCCGCGGTGGCTCGGGCGTGCAGGTAGCAGGCATAGACGACCCAGACGATGAACGCCCAGGTCTCCTTGGGATCCCAGCCCCAGTAGCGACCCCATGCGGCCTCGGCCCAGATGGCGCCGCAGATGATCGCGACCGTGTACAGCGGGAAGGAGAACGCGACGACCCGGTAGGCCACCTTGTCCAGGGTCGCGGCGGGCGGCAGGCGGGCGCCGAGCGCGGTGAGCCCGCCGAGCTTCGCTCCCGGCCGGCCGGACAGGCGGTCGTAGCGCTGCCTCAGCAAGAACAGCACGGTGAGCACCGCGCTGGTCATGAGCGCACCCTCCGCGATCGACACCAGCGTGACGTGGATGGCCAGCCAGTACGACTGCAACGCCGGAACCAGCGGCTGCGCCTTGGAATACAGCACCGTGCCGGCCAGGAACATGATCAGGATGACCGGCAGCAGGATGAACCCGCCGAGATGGCGGATCTGGGGCGCCTTCCAGAGCAGCGCCACGAAGGCGATGACCCCCACGAGCCCGGCCACCGAGGCGAACTCGTACATGTTGCTCCACGGCACCGCGTCCACCGCCAGCGCACGCACCGCGATCGAGGCGGTGTGCACGAGCACACCCAGAACTGTCAGCACGAACGACCAGCGGCCGATGCGGTCGGCCACGCTGCCGCGATCGCTCGACGCCGACGCGGACGTCGATGCTGGCGGCAGGGCGGCCGGCACGTCGACGGGCGGACCCCCGGCGCCGACGAGCTCTCGCGCCGGTTCGGCGGCCGGCACGGTGGCCGCGATTCGTCCACGCTTGCCGAACGAGTACTCCGCTACGAAGCCGACCATGCCCACCGAGTAGATCGCGATGGCCGTGGTGAACAGTGAGTCGGACAGGTGGGCCATCGAGCCGTTGATACCCGCCACCGTCACTCCCTTCCTGCGCCGATCAGCTCGTGCTCGGGTCGCGCCGCGTCGCGCAGCCGGGTCAGCAGCGAGGTGAACTCCGTGGTGAAGTTGCCCGAATCGCTGCGGGCGAGGCCGCCGACTGCCACAACCGTAGGCGAAGCGTCCGGGCCGTCCGACGACGGGGTGATCCGTAGCCATAACCGGCGCCGGCGGACACCCAGCGAGCCGAGCAGGCCGACGACCATCGCGACGGCGGCCACCAGCAGGTAGCCCTGCGACGGATCGTGGCTGACCTGCATGCTGGCCCAGGGCACCCATCCGTCGAAGGTCACCGAGACGCCGTTCGGGAGCTTGGTGGTCTGCCCGATCGACAGGTTGGCCGCCCCGATCTTCTTCATTTTCGACGTGTCCAGCGAGTACACCGACTGCGGCAGCCCGTTGTAGTTCAGGTCACCCACGTAGACGAAGATCCCGAGCACCGGGTTGCTCACCTGTGGCGACGCGGAAGTGATGACCCCGCCACCGGCGTCGCGCGGCGTCGGCGCGAAGAATCCGGAGACGCCGACGTCCTGCTTCTTGCCCGGGGCACCCTGCTCCTTGAACGCACCTTCGGACAGCAGCGTCGTCGCATCCTGGGGCACGAAGGCCACGGTGTCGTGGCGCACGGAACCGTCCGGCATGCGCACCGTGACCCGCGGCGCGAAGCCGTGCGAGATCAAGTAGACGCGGTCGCCCTCGAGGCGCAGCGGGTGATTGACGGTGATGCGCGCGTGCTCGGGAGCGCTGTCGACGGTGCGGCGGTAGACGACGTCGGCTTCGAACTTCGACGCCTCACCACTCGCGGTGTAGTTGGCCGTGAACTTGGTCAGCGCGTCGATGCAGAACGGCGCGGGGGTGATCTTGCCCTGCGCGGCGAGACGTCCGGGCCGCCACGAGTCGTACTGGGAGACGGTGTTGCAGAACCCGTTGCCGGCGCCCTCTACCACGATCCGCGAGCCCTGATAGCTGTACAGGCGGCCGACGGCGATGAGCACCAACGACGCCAGCAGCGCGACATGGAAGATCAGGTTGCCGGTCTCGCGGCTGTAGCCCTTCTCCGCCGACAGCGTGAGCACCCCGGACGGCTCGTCGCGCTGCACAACTCGCCAGCGGCGGCCCAGTGCGCGCCGCGCCGCAGTGGCGTAGGCGCTCGGAGCATCGGCGGTCTCGAACGAACCGGACTCGGGCAGCCGGTCCAAGTTGCGCGGCGCGGGTAGCGGCTTGCGCACCATCGCACGGGCATGCAGCCGGATGCGCGGAACGAGGCAGCCGACAAGGGACACGAACAGCAGCAGGTAGATCGCGGCGAACCACACCGAGCCGAAGACATCGAACATGCCGATGCTGTCGAGGAACCGGCCCCACCCGCCATGGCTGGCGATGTAGGAGTTCGTCTTGTCGGGGTTGAGTGGCCGCTGCGGCAGCAGGGATCCGGGTACGGCGGCAACCGCGAGCAGGAACAGCAGGATCAGCGCCGTCCGCATGCTGGTCAGCCGGCGCCACACCATCCGCGCCGGCTGCAGGACCGCGTTCACAGCCCGCCCCCGATGCCGGTTCCGGGCCCGACACTGCTGCGCAGTTGATCCATCCAATGGTTCCACGCACCGGTCACGAGCAGGACACCGATGACAATCAGCAGCACGCCACCGATCTGGCTCACGAGGCGCGCGTGCCGGCGCACGAATCCCAACGCACCGGAGACCCAGCCGATGCCCAGTGCCACCAGCACGAACGGCACACCGAGGCCAAGGCAGTAGCAGACCATGAGGAACGCGCCGCGGCCCGCCGTCGCCTGCTGGAACGCCAGGCTGTACACAGCGCTGAACGTCGGCGTGAGGCACGGCGCCCACGCGAGCCCGAATGCCGCGCCCAGTAGCGGCGCCCCCAGCAGCCCGGCACGGGGCAGCCGGTGGATGCGCAATTCCCTTTGCAGAAAGCCGATTCCGCCGAGGAAGACGACGCCCATGATGATCGTGACCACACCGAGCCCGCGCTCGATCGTGACGGCGTTGTCGCGGATCGCGGCGCCGAGGCTGCCGAACAG
>JAODNL010000432.1 GCA_025465405.1 Pseudonocardiales bacterium
GCCAGTAGTTCACCGGCCAGCCGGTGGAGAAGAACTGCGCCACCCGGTGGACGTAGTGCTTGTTGTAGATCCGGTCCCAGGCCTGCTCGACGAGGTCGTGCGGAATGACCAAGCCGTACTTCTCCAGCGGGATGAGATAGCTGCGGTAGTAGTCGTCGTAGATCCAGCGCCGCCACATCTCGGCGTAGGAGTCGCGGTCCTTGCGACGGTCCTTCGAGCCGTACTCGATAAACGTGCCGATCGCGGCATCGACGACACAGTGGTTGTTCCACCACGCGTACCGCAGGTCCCGCTCGAGCAGTTGCCGGTTGCGCTCGTCCGCGAGTGCCATGAGCAGGATCGAGTACCCATTGCTGATGTGACGCGACTCGTCGGACTGCACCGAGTGGAAGACCGTCGGCAGCAGGTAGTCGCCGTTGGCGGCGGCCTCGGACGGCATGGCAACGAACAGCGTGTTCGTGAAGGCCGTCTCGGCGACGAGCGTCAGGTACACGTTCGCCGCTGTGATCGCGTCACCGGTGATGAAGCCTTCGCCGAACTGCCGCCCGATCGTGCCGCAATAGCTGTTCGCGAACGCCTTCTCGGTGATGTCGAAGCCAGCCGGGTCGATGTCGTGATTCATGTAGAGGCGCGTGAGGTTCATCTGAATCGTCGAATGGCGTACCTCGTCGATCATCTGCACCGCGAGGCCGTTGTGTACCTGCGGGTTGGGCACCGCGTCGATGGCCATCGGCATCGCGCGGGCCGCCGAGATCTCGGGGAACGGGATGATGGACAGGAAGAGCTTCTGCCACTCCATCCACCGCTCCTGCACCTGACGGAACATGTTGCCGCGGATGGCTCCGTCCATCGCGCCGAAGACGCGGTTGTCCTTCTCCTCCTCCATCGGGAAGTACGAGCGCAGGATCTGCTTGAGCGGGTCCTTCTTCGGGGACTTGTCGAACGTGTAGTCGGTGCCGAAACGCTTCGCCGGCGTGGCGAAGGTCGGCTCCCACGACAGCTCGGTGATCTTCTGGTGCGCCTTGCTGAGGCTCTGCCTGCTCACGTTGCGTTCCTCCTAGGGCGGTGAGTTCGGGTGCCGGTGGGCGCCTGACGGCCGCGAGATCCTGCGTGCCGGTCGAGCTCGGCCCGTCCGGTCTCGTGCTGCTTGGACATCTGAGCCCAGCGGCGCGGGCACGGGCGTCTCACTTTGAGAATCCGGTCACATCCGTCGCGCTTATGCTGGGTGCGTCCAGAGGGTTTCTGGGGGTCTTACGCGGACGGAGTGGTTGCGCGGATGGCTGACCTGCAGTTGACGGACCAGCGGTGGATAGCGGACGAGCGCGCGCGCTTCCTCAGCCATGCGGCCGAGCAAGATGTCCACGTCCGCCGCATGATCCTCGCGTCGTGGTACCGCTCCCGCGAGAGCAACGTAGACATCGATCGGCTGCGGGTTCCCTACATCGCCGATCGCGACCTTGAGTCGCCCCTGGAGCGCAGCGCCGGCGCGATCCTCACCAAGTTGCAGGAGCAGTTGCAGGCCGAGTCCGTGAGCATCATCCTCACCGACCAGACCGGGCTGGTGCTCGACCGCCGCAGCGCCGAGATGGCCATCACCGACAGCCTCGACCAAGTGCAGCTCGCCCCGGGATTCACCTATGCCGAGGAGTACGCCGGCACCAACGGCATCGGAACCGCGCTGAGCAGCGGCGCCGCCGCGCTGGTGGCGGGGCGCGAGCATTACACCGACGCGCTCGGACAGTTCGCGTGCGCGGGCGCACCGATCCACCACCCCACCAACCGCAAGGTCGTCGGCGTCCTGGACCTGACCTCGTGGAGTGCGTCGTCGGGGCCGCTGCTCATGGCCCTCGCTACGGCCACCGCCGGACAGATCGAGGAGGAGTTGCGCGCACAGACCGGCCTGCGGGAGCTCGCGCTCTTCGAGGACTATCTCACCGCATGCCGGCATTCCTCGGGTCCGGTGCTCGCGATGAACGGCGACGTCGTCATGACGAACGAGCACCTGCGGACGCTGCTCGATACCGCCGAGCAGAACGCTCTTGCCAGCTACGCGGCGGACACGCTGTCCTCCGCACACCGCGCCACGCAACGGACGGTTGACCTGCCCACGGGACGCGTCGCCCATCTGAAGTACGCGCCGACCTCGAGCGAGGCTGGGCCCGCCGGCGGCGTCTTCCGGATCCGGGTCGGTGCCGGCGCTGACGCGGCCGCGAATGCCGTGGTGACCTCTGGCACCCGGCGCATCCCGACGTTCCCCGGGATCGTCGGCTCCGGCGCGGCGTGGGCTCGATGCGTCGCCCAGGTCAACTCGTGCTACGAGGCCGGCGAGATGCTTGCGCTGCGCGGCGAGCCCGGAGCAGGCAAGCGAGCGATCCTGCGGGCCGTGCACATGCTGCACGAGCCGGCGCGGAGCTTCCGGCTGATCCAGCCGCCGGACGGCGACGACGACGAGTGGCTGGCCGAGCTCGTCGATTCGCTACGCGCGCCGGGTGGCATGGTCGTCCTGGTCCACGCCGAACAGATCGGCGAGGAGACCTCCGTGGCGGTGGGCGAGTTGCTGAGCGACGTTGCCGAGTCGACCGACCCCGCCCGCCGGGTCCGGGTGGCGGTCACGGTGACCTCGGGCGAGGCCGCCGATCCGATCGCTGCCGCCTTCCCCCGCTCGATCGAGGTACCGCCGCTGCGGCACCACATCGAGGACCTCGCCGAACTGGTTCCTCACCTGCTTGCGCAGCTGCCCGGAGGCGGGCGCCTGACGATGTCTGTCGCCGCGCTGTCCCAACTTGCCCGAGCGGGGTGGCCGGGCAACGTGGATCAGTTGCGCGGCATGCTCAAGAGCATCGTCAAGGTGCGGCACAGCGGCGTGATCGAGGTCAGCGACCTTCCGCCGGAGGGTCGCGCTTCGGTGCGTCGCATGCTGTCGCCGATCGAGGCGCTCGAGCGCGACGCCATCGTCCAAGCCCTGATCGACAACGACGAGAACCCGACGCGCGCGGCCGCGGCGGTCGGCATGTCGCGGGCCACGATCTACCGCAAGCTGCGCCAGTACGGGGTCACGTTGCCACTGAATGCGTGAGGGACGCGTGAGGGACGCGTGACGGCGTTCCCGGCTCACGCGGCGGCGTTCCCGGCTCACGCGGCGGCGTTCCCGGCTCAC
>JAODNL010000434.1 GCA_025465405.1 Pseudonocardiales bacterium
CGACAGGGCTATCGCGGAATACCTGATGGCCGAGATGCTCGAACGCCATCCGAATGAGGTTCAAAGCATGCTTTTACGAACCTCGCTCGTCGACCGGATGAACGGTGAACTCGCCGACCTGCTGGCAGGCCGCTCGGGCTCGGAACGGACGCTGCTGGCACTGGAGGAAGCCAACGCGTTCGTCGTCTCGCTCGACGCTGCGCGCACCTGGTTTCGCTACCACCAGCTTCTCGCGGATTTCCTGCGCCTGGAACTCCGCCGGACGTTGGCCGATGAGGTTCCTGACATCCACCGCCGGGCAGCGCGGTGGTTCGCCGACCGCGGGGACGTCGTCGAGGCCGTGCGGCACACGGTCGCGGCCGGCGACTGGCCTGATGCCGCTCGGCTGGTCGCAGACCACTCGTTCAGGTGGGTGCTCGACGGGCAAGCGCGCACGATCGGCGCGGTGCTGGAGGCGTTTCCTGAGGGCGCATCAGTCGATCATCCTGACCTGGCACTGGCGCACGCGGCAGCTGAGTTGAACCAAGGGCGGATGGAGGAGGCGGCTGCACAGCTGGCGCTGGCCGAGTCCAACGTCCAGAGCGCTCCGCCGGCTCGCCGCCGCCGCCTGGCGGTGGCAATCGCGTCCCTGCGGTTGGCGCTAGCACGGCGCAGCGGTCAGTTCAGCGAGGTAATCGAGCAAGTGAAGCTGCTCGATGCTTCGATCGCAGGCGCACCGAACGAACCGATCGCGATGGGCAGTGAGCTACGGGGAGTCGCACTGCTGAATCTCGGGATCGTGGAGACCTGGTCTGGGCGACTGCTTGACGCCGAGCGGCACCTCTCCGAGGGAGCCGCCCTCGCCCAGACGATCGGGCGACCTTACCTAGAAGTCGCGTGCCGCGCGCATCAAGGTTTTCCGTCAAAGCTGGTCTCGGTCGCGACGGCACGCGAGCGCGGCCGCCGGGCGGTGGCCCTGGCCGAGCGCTATGGCTTGGATGATCGACCGATACTCGTGCCTGCGCTTGCCGCGGTTGGCGGCCTGGCAATCTGGATGGGCGAGTTCGATGAGGGAGAGCGCTGGCTACGCCGCGCCTGGGAGGTCGGCTCCGCACAGGTTGACCCGGTCGTCGCGGTGCTGCTGCACCAGGCGACGGGCATGTTGCACGCGGGTCGCGGGCGGCAGGAGTCGGCGCTCGAAGCATTCAAGGCGGCAGCGCAAGCGCAATCGCTACTGACAGGGGTCCACTTTCTCGCCCCGCGGATTACCGGCTGGGTCGCAGCCATGCAGGCCCGCCTTGGCATGCCAGACGAGGCGCGCGCGACACTCACTGGATTCACCGCCGAACCGGAGCGGATGGGAATGGGTGCCATCTCCAACGCGCGTGCAGTGATCTGCATCGCCGACGGGGACCCCGCCACGGCGTTGGAGGTACTCCGGGAAGTTCGGGACATCACGCCCCCGATCGGCCCACCTTTCATACTCGTTGAAGCGCATCTGCTCGCCGGCACCGCGCACCTACGCCTGGGCGATCGAAACGCCGCGGCTGCCGCCGCCGAGGCAGCGCTGGCGGCCGCCGAGCCGGACCGGCTGATGTTCCCGTTTGCAATGACCGACGCTTCGGACCTGCT
The DNA here is from genome assembly GCA_025465405.1 of Pseudonocardiales bacterium. Classification (GTDB taxonomy): domain Bacteria; phylum Actinomycetota; class Actinomycetes; order Mycobacteriales; family Jatrophihabitantaceae; genus RYN-117. Next base: position 1,612 of record JAODNL010000434.1, read on the forward strand.
CGACGCGCTCCCGCATCACGAAACGGCCCATGCTGCCCTTCTCGCCGACATCAACGACCTGCTGCGAGGCGCGCCGGCGCCCAGCACCGAACGAGAGCCGCTGTCACAATCGGACGAGCTCAGCCCAAGCGAGCTACGCGTCCTGGGATATCTGCCGACAAACCTGACGCGGCCGGAGATCGCGCAAGAACTCCACATCTCGGTCAACACGGTCAACACTCACATCCGCAACGTCTATGCCAAGCTCGGTGCGCGTGATCGCTCTGCCGCCGTGCAACGCGCACGCCGGCTGCGGCTCCTCTCAAACCGGCTCTCGACAACAGCGCCGAAATAGCCCGAGTGTCGATGTGTGCAATCACCAGATTCCGGCGTCGCCGGCTCACTAGGTCGGGCTGCACGATGAAACCGTGGCCGCACCGCCGGGCTTGTACACGATCCGGATAACGGGTCGGCTCGGAGCGACCGCTCTGTCCGCCTTCCCCACGATGGATTGTGAGCTGACGGGCCGCGAGACCGTGCTGACCGGCTGGCTTGAAGATCGGTCCGCGGTGTTCGGCGTCCTTGCGCAGATCGAAGCGCTCGGCCTCGAACTTCTCGAACTGCGCCAGATCGCGTAACGCCCGAAACCTGTGGCGGGGGGAATCACCATCATCCGGTGAGGACAGCTCACCTAGGTCAAGGCGACCGTTGGCTCATGAGCAAAGAGCAGCAACTTCAGTTGGACGCCATCCTTCGCCAGGGCGGGCTCGACACCAACGCGGATGTCCCGACGCTGCGGGCGGCGTTCAGCGAACTCATGGCACAGGTGCCGGTGGCTCCGGATATCCAGCAGAGTCCAGTTGAGATCGGAGGTGTCGCCGGCGTCGAGGTCGCCATCCACGGGAACGACTCCGAGAATGTGATCCTCTATTTCCACGGCGGTGTCTACGTCATCGGCTACGCGGCGGCGACGGTTCCCCTGGTGGGTGATCTAGTTCGAAGAACAGGCACCAAGGCCATCACGCTCGAGTACCGGCTAGCTCCCGAACACCCCTATCCGGCCGCGGTCGATGACGCTCGAGCCGCATACGTTGGACTGCTCGCTCAGGGCATCGCCCCCGGTCAGATCGCCCTCGCGGGCGAGTCAGCGGGAGCCGGGCTGGCAGTGGCCCTGCTCCTCGCGTTACGAGAAGCCGGCGTGCCGCTGCCATCCTGCGCGTACTTGATGTCGCCCTACGCAGATCTGACGCTGTCGGGAGAGACACTCGCCGCGAAGCGGGAGGTCGATCCATTGCTCACTCCTGAGGGGCTCCGTGCTCGGGTTCCGGACTATGTAGGTGGGGGCGACGCCTCTGACCCCTATATCAGCCCGATCTTCGGCGATCTCAGGGAATTGCCTCCGCTTCTAATCCAAGTTGGTTCCCACGAGGTCCTCCTGAGCGATGCTCTGCGGCTCGCCGGACGGGCAGCCATCTCCGATGTCCCGGTCACGCTCGATGTCACCCCAGGCGTCCCGCACGTCTTCCAAGCGTATGCAGCCCTCCTCGATGAGGCAGGAACGGCGCTCGACCGGGCATCGGAATTTGTGAAGGCCCAACTCGCCCACTCGCCGAGCCACGCCCAAATAGCTTGAGGAGAGTCAGATGACTGCTGTCAGTCGAGCCACAACCGGTGCTGATGCGCTGCCCGACTACGCGCCTGTGCCACCGTCCGCGTTCGGTCCCCCGCTGAACGAGCAGGGTTACCACGTAGGCCGCGTCGAGCGGAACCTGTTCTGGGTGACCGACGGTACCTACCAGTCGGCGTTCCTGCTCACCGGCGACGGAGTGGTCCTGTTCGACGCTCCGCCGACGATCGGGCACAACCTGCGCCGGGCGGTCGACGAGATGGCCGCCGCCGAGGGCGCGACGAACAAGGTGACGCATCTGGTCTACTCGCACCACCACGCCGACCACGCGGGTGCGGCGAACCTGTTCGGCGACGACGTCATCCGGATCGGGCACGAGGACACTCGCCGGCTGCTGCTTCGCGACAACGACCCGACCCGACCCGCGCCGGATGTCACGTTCCAGGAGAACTACACCCTTCAGGTGGCCGGTGAGCGCGTCGAGCTCGGGTTCCACGGACCCAACCACTCGCCTGACAACATCTTCATCCACTTCCCCGACCACGACGCGCTGATGCTCGTCGACATCGTCAACTCCGGCTGGGTGCCGATCTTCAACCTCAACCTCAGCGAGGACGTACCCGGCTACATCGACGCACCCGGCATCGCACTGGGCTACCCGTGGCAGCACTACATCGGTGGCCACCTCGGTCGGCTTGGCACCCGAGCCGACATCGAGCTTCACCAGCAATACATCGATGACATCGTCGAGAGCTCGAAGGACGCACTCGGCAAGGTCGACCCGACTCCGTACTTCGTGAAATACGGGCCGAACGCATGGGCGGCAGTGAAGGGATACCTCGGCGCGGTAACCGAACTCGCCACCAAACCGGTCGTTGCCAAGTACACCGGCGTGCTCGGCTCCGCTGACGTCGAAGAGTTCACCTACAGCACTGCGTTCATGATCATGCAGTCGATGCGCCTCGACCTCGGCGCCGGATCCCAGGTCCACCCGTGATCCGCATCGGCGTCATCCTCGGCAGCACCCGCCCCGGGCGCCGAGGCGAGCCGGTCGCTCGCTGGGTGATGGCCGAGGCAGGTCGGCGCAGCGACGCCGAGTTCGAGCTGGTTGACCTCGTTGACTACCCACTTCCACACCTGGACGAGCCGCTGCCGCCGAGCATGGGGCAGTACCAGAATGCGCACACCCGGGAGTGGGCCGCGACCATCGGCCGGTTCGACGGTTTCGTCTTCATCACCCCCGAGTACAACCACTCGA
>JAODNL010000467.1 GCA_025465405.1 Pseudonocardiales bacterium
GGACGGTCGGAGAAGCAGTACACCTCGATCCGTGGCAACAAGATCGCGATGATCTTCCAGGACCCGTTGACGTCGCTGAACCCGGTGCACACGGTCGGCAAGCAGATCGCCGAGGCGGTGCTCGCGCACAACGACATCTCGAAGAAGGCGGCCCGCGACCGCGCGATCGAACTGCTCGGTCTGGTCGGCATCCCGTTCCCGGAGCAGCGGGTCGACAACTTCCCGCACGAGCTGTCCGGAGGAATGCGACAGCGGATCGTGATCGCGATCGCGATGGCCAACAACCCGGACGTGATCATCGCCGACGAGCCCACGACGGCTCTGGACGTCACCGTTCAGGCGCAGGTGCTCGAGGCGCTCGAGGCGGCCCGGGCCGAGACCGGTGCCGCGTTGGTCCTGATCACGCACGACCTCGGCGTCATCGCGGGGCATGCCGAGCGGATCTGCGTCATGTACGCCGGCAAGCTGGTCGAGACCGGCTCGGTCGAGGACGTGTTCTACCGGCCCCGCATGCCCTACACGCTCGGCCTGCTCGGTAGCCTGCCGCGGCTGGACCGCACGCAACGCCAGCGACTGACGCCGATCAAAGGCTCGCCGCCGTCGCTGCTGAACCTGCCGCCGGGCTGTCCGTTCACGCCACGATGCCCGCTGGCGCAGGAGATCTGCGACCGTGAGGAACCGGTGCTGCTGCCGGCCGGAGGCCCGAACCACTCGGCCGCGTGCCATTTCCGCGACGAGGTCGCGGGGACAACGGCATCCAGCATGTTCGGAACCGCGTCGGACGACACGGGGACCCCGGACCTCGCCCGCTCGGAGGTTTCCGCATCGTGACGACTGCTGACATGCAGGGCATGCCACCGGCCGGCGACGGACCGTCCGGCACCGCCGCGGATGTGACGCTGACCAAGGAGCGGCGCGGTGCGGCCGGCGGCGAGGCCCCGGTGGTGTCCGTCCGCAACCTGGTGAAGCATTTCCCGATCCGCTCCCGGGGCATCACCCGCCGCAAGATCGGGGACGTGCACGCCGTTTGCGATGTCTCGTTCGACATTTACCCGAACGAGACGCTGTGCGTGGTGGGCGAATCCGGATGCGGCAAGACGACCACGGGTCGCCTGGTCCTCCACCTCGTCGAGGCGACAGCCGGCGAGGTGATCTACCAGGGCCGGGACCTGACCAAGCTGTCCGGTGGGCAGATGCGCCCGTTGCGACGCGACATGCAGATCGTGTTCCAGGACCCGTTCGCGTCGCTCGACCCACGGATGACGGTCAACGAGATCGTGGCGGAGCCGCTGCGCATCCACGGCCTCTACGGGCGCGGCGGTGCCGGCCGCGATGCGGTGCGCGCGCTGCTCAAACAGGTCGGACTGAACCCGGAGCACGGAAACCGATACTCGCACGAGTTCTCCGGCGGTCAGCGCCAACGCATCGGCATCGCCCGCGCCCTGGCGCTCAAGCCGAAGCTGCTCGTGCTCGACGAGCCGGTGTCCGCGCTGGACGTCTCGATCCAGGCCGGCGTCATCAATCTGTTGGAGGATCTGCAGGCCGAGCTCGGCCTGGCCTACATGTTCATCTCGCACGACCTGTCCGTCATCCGGCACATCGCTGACCGGGTCGTCGTGATGTACCTCGGCAAGATCGTCGAATCGGCTGAGGCGGAGGAACTCTTCGGCCGCCCATCGCACCCGTACACGCAGGCGCTGATGTCCGCGATCCCGCTGCCGGACCCGGTGAAGGAGCGCGAACGTCAGCGCATCCTGCTCACCGGCGACGTGCCGAGCCCGGTGAACCCGCCGTCGGGATGCCGGTTCCGCACCCGCTGCCCGATGTTCGCGAACGAGCTCAACAACGACCAGCGCGAGTGGTGCGTGAACGTCGAGCCGGCACTGGAGGAGAAGTTCGCCGGCCATACCGCGGCCTGCCACTTCGCCGAGGTGCGCACGAACATCCTCGAGGTCGGGGCTACGGGTCAGACCGTCGCTCCTTCGCTGGCACGCTGGCCGGTCGGCGTGCCGTCGGACGAAGAGGCGTCGCGACCGATGGTCTGCATGCCCAACGCGCCGAGGCGGGAGCCGCAGCGGCTGAGCCGGAACACCGAAGTGAACGAGGAAGGCGAGCTCGTCATCGAGGGCGGCAGCTGACCGCATGCTCCCGGACGGCGAGGTCACCGAGTCGCGGCGGTTGTTGCTGGTACACGCGCATCCCGACGACGAGTCGATCGTCTCCGGGGCGACGATGGCGCGGTATGCGGCTGATGGCGCGCACGTGACGCTGCTGACCTGCACTCTGGGCGAGGAGGGCGAGGTCCTCGAACCGGAGCTGGCGCAACTCGAGGCCGCTCAGGCCGACCAGCTCGGCGGGTACCGGATCAGCGAGCTGGCCGCGGCCATGCAAGCGTTGGGCGTCACCGACCATCGCTTCCTCGGCGGTGCCGGTCGCTTCCGCGACAGCGGCATGATGGGGACACCTGCGAACGAGCATCCGCGGGCGTTCTGGCGGGCGGCCTCGGATCCGGCGGTGTTCGACGCGGCGGTTGCCGCCGCCGTCGAGGTGATACGTGCGGTGCGGCCCCAGGTCGTCGTCACCTACGACGACAACGGCGACTACGGGCACCCGGACCACATCATGGCCCACCGCGTGGCTACCGCGGCCGTCGACGCCGCTGCCGACCCGACCTACGGCACTGGCGAACCGTGGCCCGTCGCGAAGTTCTACTGGACGGCGACGCCGAAGTCCGTTCTGCGCAAGGGTTTTGAGGCCCTCGCCGAGAACGCGTCCGTGCATTTCGGTGTTGCCGACGTGGATGACCTGCCCTTCGGCGTCGATGACGACCTGGTCACAACCGCGATCGATGGAACCGGATTCGGGACCGCGAAGCTGGCCGCCCTCGCCGCGCACCGCACGCAGATCGCCGTCGACGGAGTCTTCTTCGCGCTGTCGAACATGCTCGGCCGCGAGGCGCTGGCTACCGACCACTTCCGGCTGGTC
>JAODNL010000498.1 GCA_025465405.1 Pseudonocardiales bacterium
GAATCAGGACGGGTCGCCGCCCTCGGCGGCGAGCCATGACGTGCTGATCGCCGTCATGCCGCCGTCGATCACGATTGACTGACCGCTGATGTACGAGGCCGCCGGAGATGCGAGAAACGCGACAAGCTCGGCGACATCTTCCGGGTTCCCGCTTCGGTGCATCGGGATCGCCGCGACGAGTCGCTCGGCAATCGCGGCATAGTCGGCGCCGAGGCTTCGCCGCGCGCTGACCGTCTCGATGAACCCGGGAACCACGGAGTTCGCGGTGATGCCGCGGCCCCCGAGTTCGACGGCAAGGTGTTTGATCATTTCCTCGCCGGCGGCCTTAGCCGGGCCGAGCAGGCCGTATCCGGGGAACACCGCGCGCGACTGCAGCCCCGAGACGTAGACGACCCGGCCGCCGTCGCGCAACAATTCCGCCGCGCGGCGCAGGGACAGGATCAGGTTGAGCACGCTCTCGCGGTAGGTGCGCTCGGCATGCCGAGGCTCGGTCTCGAGCAGCTTGCGCAGGGCCGTCGACGCGGCGTTCGCCACGAACACGTCAAGGTGCCCGAACGTGTCGGCGACCGTGTCGAACATCGCGTTGACGTCGTCCTCCTGGCCCAGATCAGCCTGCACGACAAGGCAGTCCATCCCAGCGGCGCGCAACTTCCCAGCCGCTTCCTCGGCGCCCTCCGCGTCGCGGCGGTAGTGCACCACGCACCGGTAACCGTCGCGAGCCAGGCGCTCGTTCACGGCGCGGCCGATTCCGCGCGAACTGCCGGTGACCAGGGCGACTTTCTCCTGCGCCATGCCTCGGCTCACCTTCCCGTTTTCGCTTCCGACCTCTAATCTATGCGCACAGTAGCAGGAAGAGGTGTCCGTGATGGCCGACCAGCAGGCGCTCGAATCGTTCCGCTCGGCGTTCCGCGCCTGGCTGGACGAGCTGGGCGTGGCGAAGCGCTCGACGGAAGACCCAGGCATCGACGCCAACTTCTCGGTGGCGGTCTTCGACGATCTCACGCCCGACCAGGAGGCGGAGGTCGTTCGCGCGGGCCGGGCCTGGGAGGCGCGCAAGTACGACAACGGATGGGGCGCCGTCGACTGGCCGGCTGAATTCGGCGGCTGCGACCTGCCGCACAGCTACGCGGCCGCGGTCGGCGCTGTCGAGGACGAGTACATTCTCCCGCGCCGTAACGAGTTGTTCGCCGTCACGCAGCACATGATCGCCCCGACCATCCGCGAGTGGGGGACACCCGAGCAGGTCCAGCGTTTCGTCCGGCCGCTGTTGCGTACCGACCTTATGGCCTGCCAGCTCTTCAGCGAACCCGACGCCGGCAGCGATCTCGCCGCGGTGCGCACCCGTGCCGTCCGGGAGGGCGACGAATGGGTGCTGTCCGGCCAGAAGATCTGGTCGTCGATGGCCACATCCGCTCAGTGGGGCGAGGCGATCTGCCGCAGTGACCCGGATGCCGGCAAGCACGCCGGGATCACCGCGTTCCTCGTGCCGATGTATGCGCCTGGCGTGATCATCCGCCCGATCCGGCAGATGACCGGTGGGTCGAGCTTCAACGAGGTGTTCCTCGACCAGGTCCGGATCCCGGACGCCTTGCGGCTCGGGCCGGAGGGATCGGGCTGGGCGGTCGCGCTCACCACGCTTGCCGCCGAACGTTCCGACTCGCGCAGCCTGGGCGCCGGGACGGTCGCCAAGGTCGTCGCCCTGGCCCGGCGTCGTGGGGTCACCGATGCTGCGCTGGTCGATGGTGTCGTCGACCTGTGGGTGCACGACCGCGTGCAGGAGCTCAACAACGAGCGAACCGTCGCCGAACTGCAGAGCGGCCGGACACCCGGCCCGCAGGGCTCGATCGGCAAGCTTGCCGCGACGATCAACATGCGCCGCACGTCGGACGTCGTCTCGGCGCTGCTCGGCGAGGCGTTGGCCGCCGACACCGGTGACCCGGCGACGTTCGCCTGGTGCGAGCAGGTGCTGGGCGCGCCCGGATATCGCATCGCCGGTGGATCGGACGAAATCCAGCGCAACATCATCGCCGAACGCGTTCTGGGGCTTCCCCGTGGCTGACCTTGTGCGCAGCGCCGAGCAGGGGATGCTGCAGGACGCGGCGCGCGCGTTCCTCACGGACAAGGGCGGCGTGCACGCGGCCCGTGAGCTCCTCGACACGCCGGACGGCTACGACCGCGTGGTGTGGACACAGCTCGCCCGCGATTTCGGCCTGCAGGGTCTCGCCGTTCCGGAGGGCCTCGGCGGCGGCGGGTTCAGCTTCGCTGACCTGGCCGTCGTGCTCGAGGAGATGGGCCGCGTGCTGTTCTGCGGCCCGTTCCTCGCCACCGCCGTGCTCGCCGTCGAGGCACTGCGCGCGTCAGGCGACGATGCGGTGATGAACGACGTGCTGCCGGGCATTTCCGCCGGTGAGCTCGTCGCGACGCTGGCCGTCGGCGGTGCCGCGCCGCGGGGCTGGTACCGCGGGTCGGGTGTGCACGCGAGCCTCGACGTCTCAGACGGCGAC
>JAODNL010000499.1 GCA_025465405.1 Pseudonocardiales bacterium
CCGGAGGCGTAGCGGGCCAGCGGCCGCCGGGCGAGCAGCAGAAGCAGTCCACCACCCGCGACGAGCAGGACAGCGAGCACGGTCAGTTCGGCGGTCGGGCTGCCGGTGGAGGCGAGTCCGATGCCGGAGGGTTGAGGCGTCGGCTGGGTCGGGGGAGTGGTGCTCGGTGGTGGTGTGCTGCTCGACGGCGGAGCGGGTGCCGCGGCAACCGTGATGATCTGTGCGAGCTGGGGTGCGGGGTTGTAGGTGGCGTCACCGGCCTGGTTCGCGTCGACCACGCAGGTCCCGGCGGCGATGAACTTGACGCTCGAGCCGGTGACCGTGCAGATCGCCGGCGAGCCCGAGCTGAACCGGACCGGTTGACCGGACCCACCGCCGGTCGCGGCGACCGGGTAGCTGTCACCGACTATCGGTGCCGCTGGTGGTGGGCTGGTGAAGGTGATCGCCTGGGCCGCTTTGCCGACGGCGATGGTCTGCGCCACCTCCGGTGCCGGGTTGTAGTTGGCGTCACCGGCCTGGTTGGCGTCCACGACACACGACCCCGTGGCGACGAAGAGCACGGTCGACCCGGTCATGGTGCAGACGGCCGGCGAACCCGAAGTGAAGACCACCGGATTGCCCGACGCGCCGCCGGTCGCGGCCACCGTATAGCCCTCCCGGACCATCGGCGTCGCTGGCGGTGTGCTGGTGAACGTGATCACCTGCGCGGCCTTGCCGACCGTGATGGTTTGCGTGACCTGGGGGGCCGGGAGGTAGCCGGCCGCGCCGGCTTGATTGGCGTCGACGACACAACTGCCGGCGGCGATGAACTGCACCGTCGAGTCGGTGACTGTGCAGACGGTCGGGGAGCCGGGGGTGAAGATGACGGGCTGCCCGGAACCGCCGCCGGTCGCGGCCACCGTGTAGTTGTCACCGACGACGGGCGAGGCTGGCGGTGTGGTCGTGAACGTGATCATCTGCGGGCAGCTGGGCGTCGGACTGTAGGTGTGTGTCCAGCTGGTCGGGCCGGTCAGCACATACCCGGCCTCAGGTTGCGCGGTGACGGTGATGCTCGACCCGTCGACGGCGGGCTGGGTTCCGGCACTGGCCGGGCTGCCGTTGACCAGATAGCGAACCCCCGTGATTGAAGGGATGGTGTAAGAAGCGCCGGCCGGTCCGGTGCTGATGCAGGCGTTGTCGGTGAACGAGGGTGCCGTCGCCGTTGTGACCTGCCCGGTCTGGAACGCCCCGGCATCACACGGCGGACCCGGCCGCAGGTACCCGCGTTGGTCCGCCGTCCCGCACACAGACCCGCCACCGGTCGGAGTGCCGGTGATGAGGCCGATCGCGGGCGACCCTGCCAGCAGCGCCATCGTCGGCGTCGGCCCACCATTGTCGGCCAACGGTGCCAGCAACCCGGTTATCGTCAAGGACGCGGACACCGACCCGGTCGCCGTGAGGCCACAGTTACCGTCGCTCGAGATGTTGAAACCGTGATCCAAGACCGTCGATGTGCCGGAAGCAAAGCAGTCAATACGGTTTCCGGCGACGATGCTGCCCGCCAAGTCGACTGAGGAGGCGCGCGATAGATGAAGGCCGTCTCCGCCGTTGTGGGCAATCGTGGATCCCCGCACCGTCGGCGTGGCCAAGTTGTTGGTGATAATTCCGTCGCCGGAGTTGTTCGCGATTGTCGAGTCGACGACAGATGTGTTGCTGTCATAGGCCCCCAGGCCCGCGGTGTTGTTGACGAGCGTTGAGTGTCGGAGGGCCACCGATCCGCCGGCAGAGGTGCTGGGAGCGGTAAAGACGCCGTACTCACTCCCGTCCGTCACGGTCAGCCCGTCGATGGTGACGGCGGCCCCGGTAATGTAAATGACCGCGGCGCTGGGTGTGCTGGGCTTGACGACCGGGTGTGCGCCCGGCGCGGCCCGCAGCGTGATCGATGTCGCGATGTCCAGCCGGCCAGGTAGCGGGCTCGTCCCCGGCACGACGTACGTGCCATCCGTCAGCACGACGGTGTCGCCGTCACCCGTCTTCGCGACCGCGGTGTCGATCGGGCAGGCGTTGGCGGGGGTGGTGCAGTCTCCGGTCCCGACCGCGACCGGTGCCGCGTAGAACGTCGTCGGCGGCGCCGCCGACGCGACCGACCCACCTACCACCGTCGTCAGCACACTGAGACCCGCCACCGCGAGGATGAGCGCCTTCGCTCGACGCTCGGCGCCGAGCCGACACGATTGGCGCGCGTGCCGGGCCTTGCGTCGGCCGAACCGCATTACTTCCTCCGCAGTCCGCGGCGGATGCGTGATCCGCCGCAGTTGATCTGGAACGCTCCCCGGGGCGAGTTGACCTTGTCAATTGGGCCTCGCATCCCGGATTGACCCGGTCTGCCCGGCAAGAGGCTACCGTGGCTTGACCGCGTCAACCTAGAGCCGAGGCGTGAGCGGCGCCGATGAGGCCGGGCCAACGCCGTTCAGCACTACGACGAGGAACAGCTCGGGGCCTTGGTATCCCTGATCGCCCTGATCAACGCGTTCAACCGCATGAATGTCATCACCCGCCAGCCCGCCGGCGACGACCAACTCGGCCAGTGGGACTAGCTGGCCCGTCGTCATGGATGCCGAGCGGTTGCACAATGGTGCCGTGGCCAACTCCGTCGCGGGGACTGCCGAGCACTGGGACGAGGCGTACGGCCACGGTGACTCGACCCGCGGCTGGTATCAGACTCGGCCCGCTGCCTCGCTGCGGATGCTGGATCGCTGCTCGGTCACCCCGGAAGCCGGCGTCATCGACGTGGGTGGAGGTGCCTCGACATTGGTTGATGCCTTGCTGGCCCGCGGGCACACCGACGTCACGGTGCTCGACATCTCCGCCGCCGCCCTGGCCATCGCCCAGCGCCGCCTCGAAGCAAATGCGATCCGGGTCGAGTGGCAGGTCGTGGACCTGGTCCAGTGGCAACCCGAGCGCACCTACGGCGTTTGGCACGACCGAGCCGTATTCCACTTCCTGACCACGGCCCATGCGCGTCATCGATACTTCCAGGCCCTCCGTGACGCTACTGGACCCGGCGCGGTCGCCGTGATCGCGACGTTCGCCCCGGACGGCCCCGAGCAGTGCTCCGGACTGCCAGTCGCCCGCTACAGTCCGAGCGAACTCGCTGCCCAGTTCGGTTCACGCTGGAAGATCATCGCTGAGGACCGCGAGGAACACACGACACCCGCCGGCGCCGTCCAACCCTTCACCTGGGCAGCATTCCGCCGATGACCCGGCACGGCCGCGACATGGCCTAGGGCAGACGCCGCCCCAACCGGCGCAGCGGCCTGCCGATGAACGGCTTCTGGTGCCAGCGCCGCCGCGTGACCAGAGCCCGCGCGTACCGCAGCGCGTCGCGAAGTCGCGATGCGGGCGAGCGGCGCAGCGCGTCCTCACGGCCTCGAGCTTGCCGATGCAGAAAATGCGCGCACCGCAGACACACGCCGACCTCAGGGTGACTGCCGAGCCGGACCAACTCTGATTCCGGGTATCCCGAACCGCAGCACCAGCACTCGAGCGGTTCGGCGGCGTCTGACTCGATCGCTCGTGCCGCTGTCATCACGGGAGCATCGTCCTTTCCGCTCGTCAGTTCGTCAGCTCGTCGGAGTCCTGGCGTCGAGCAGATCCTCGCTGAACCGTTGCAGGTCGATTCCGTGCTCGGCGAGCAGGATCCGCACCGGATGCGGTACGCCGGCTCGCAGGCCGAGGCGGGCGGCCTCGCGTCGACCGCGGCGGCCCAGGCCGGCACCGAGTGGGTCACGTGCGACGCGCAGCACGCCATAGAGCAGGTGCTCGGGCCGTATCTCGGCCTCCCCGCGTTTGCCGGCGGTGGTGCAGGCGATGAACTGAGCCCGCTTGACCAGATACGGCGGCCCGCACAGTGCGCTGTGCATGGCGCGACCGCGCCACCAGGGCCGGCGCCGAACCTGCCGGGCTGCCTCGTGCACGGCCAGCGTCCCGAACGTCGACTCCAGCCGTCGCCGCATCTGCACCACGTCGACGCCGAACTCGCGCAGCAGGTCAGCGTCGTCCCCGGCGACCGGGCCGGACTCGTTGACGATCCGCGCGATCTCCGTCCGCACCGTGGCCAGGCTCAGCCCGTGTTCGATCAGCCTGACCGCGGCCGGGTTCGAGGCTTGCGCGAGCACGCCGAGGAGCAGGTGTTCGTCGCCGAGATAGGGATGACCGAGGCGGAGGCGTTCGGCCTCAGCCAATCGCATGATCTCCCGGCTGGCAGGCGAGAGTCGTTGCGCCATCTTGACCATCAGCGCCGCCCCCGCAGACGGCCAGCGTGCTTGTAGTGCATGGCCTGCTTGCTCACGCCCAGCACGCGGGCGATATCGCGCCAGGACCAGCCCTTAGCCCGGGCGTTGTCGACCTGCAACTGCTCCAACACCTCGACCAGACCCCGCAGCGCCGCCACAGCAGCCAGACCGGTCGCCGGATCCGGATCGGCGGCAGCAGCGACCATCTTGGTGCCCTGCGAAACGGCCTCGCTCATACCGTCAAACTAGATTGACGGCACCGCCGCCGTCAATAAGTTTTGACGGCGATGCGTGCGGTAGGACGCGACGCCCGGTTGTCATCACATCAGGTGGACGCGATGCCCTCGCCGCCGATCGTGCCCGGCACGATCACGGATCCGACTGCGTGCAGCGATCCGCCGGGGCCGATCGTGAACACGTCGACGGTGCCGTCGGCGCCGGTCTGCGCGTAGAGGTTGCGGCCGTCGCTGCTGATCGTGGCGTCGATGGTGCCGCCGTGCGTCGAGGTCGTAGCCCGATTCACCAGGCCGCTGCGCGTCACGTCGAACGTGCTCACCGTCGCGCTCCCCGCGCTGTCCGCGTACAGCTGGGTGCCGTTGCCGACGATCCAGCAGGTCGCGGCACCGCCGGTGGCGACCCGGTCGACGAATGTCAGCGAGCCGTCATGGTGCAGGACCCAGGTCGATACCGCGTTCGGGCCGGCTTCGGAGACGTCCAGCCGGCCGGTCCGATCGAACGCGACCGCGAACGGCACGTTCGCCGGGTCGAGCGTCACGACCGGCTTCGCACTGGGCCGACCCGTGGACGACAGGTTGAACACGTCGATCTGGTTACCGTTCGCCTTGGTCGTCACGATCAGATGGTCGCCCCGCGGGCTGAACGCGACCTCGCCGGGCGTGCTGACGAACTCCGGCGTCGCGGCCGGGTCGAGCCCGAGCGAGCGGTGCCGTTCGGGGACGCGCACGAGACGGTCGCCGACGCGTAGGAAGCCCTGGATCGAGCCGCCGTCGCGCGCATTGAGCACGTAGACCATCCGGCCGTGGGTCGCGACGCTCACGGGGAACGTTCCGCCGGAGCCGATCACCTGCAGCCGTTGCAGGCGGTCGCCGTGCACTGCGAACTCGGTGACGCTGTTGCTGCCGGCGTTGACCGCGTAGAGCAGCTGCCTCGCGCGGTCGTAGGTCAGGGCGCCCTGCGAGGCCAGGTGATCGACGACCGAGCCGGTCAGGCTGCCGCCCGTTCCTCCGGTTGCGTAGCGGCCGGCCGCGGCGAGTGTGCCGTCCGATCCCCGGTCGTAGACGGCGACGGTGTTGCCGCCCGCCTGGTTGGCCAGGACGAAGACAGCGCTGGGGTGGCCGTGACGATGTACGGCAGGTGCGGCGGCGGCGGCCGGGCCGGCGAGCAGGCCGGCGGCGGCGACGGTGCCGCCGACGCCGGCGAGCACCACTCGGGTACGGATATGCATGTCACTCCGATCATGTGTCGTCGTTGACGGGACACATGCTTGGTGACAGCGGACGCCGCGGTCTTACGTGCTCACTTCGCCGGCCGCTCAGCGTTCGCCCAGCTCGCTGCCCATCGCGACGAGCAGACCCTCAAGATCCTCGGAACAGGGGACGCACGCGCGCAGGTGCGCCGCGATGCCCGGGTATCGCTGCTCGGGGTTCTCGCCGGCGACGAGCAGCTCGGCGCAGGCGTGCAACAGCTCGAGTGTCCGATCGCAGCCGACGTCGGCGGGATCGGTCGCCAGGAACCGGTCGAGTGCCGCGCGCCCCGCGTCGCTGATCATCGCTGTCTCACCGCCGGATCCCCGGTTGGATCGTCCAAGTACCCGTCTGTGACGAGCGCGGCGCGGATCTTACAGCGCGCGTCGAACATCACCTTGTAGAGCGCATTGCGGTTCGTGCCGAGCTTGACGGCGAGCGCGTCCAGCGGCACGCCGTCGACGACGAGCGCGACGAACACCTCGCGCTGCCGCGCGGTCAGTGCGTTCTCGACCGCGGCGCGCACCGCGGCGAACAACGCCGCGGACTCGGCCGCCGCCTCCGGCGTCACACCGAAGCGGGCGGGCAGCTGCTCCCACTGACCAGAGTCGAGCGCGACCTCGGGCCGCGTCCAGAAATGCCGCCCCAGCTTGCCCGAAACCTCGAGGATCGCGAACTTGTAGGCCCATGTGGTGAACCGGCTCTCGCCGCGGAAGGTCTCGAGCCGGCGCAAGATCGCCACCAGTGCGTCATCGGCCGCCTGGTGCGCGAGGTCGTCGAGCTCCGGCCCGACGATGCGGGTGCGCGCCGCGCGCCGGCTCATCTCGGTCCGGGTCGCCCGCAGCAGCAGCGCATGCAGCTGAGCTACCGTCGCGTCCCGGTCCGGAGCACCGGGGGCGAGGCCGTCCAGCCACACCGCGCTCTCGGCGTCGCTCATGGCCGCAGCCTACGGTCGGGGCCGTTCGACCTGATCGCGGGCGGTCGCTGGTACCACGACCTCAAGGAGCGACAACTCCGCCCGACGGCGCGACCACGTGATCGAGCATCTGGGCGAGCCGAGCACGGTGCGGGCAGAGACCGCAGATCCATCGCCCGTTACTGCACTCGGATTACCGTCCCGCGAGCCTAGATGGCCTGAGACAGTCGCGCGTCGGCCCAGCAGATGTGTTCCCGCATCGCCTGGCGTCCTGCTTCCACGTCCTGTGCCCGGATGCAACTGAAGATCTTGAGGTGGTGCTCGTGAGCCTTTTCGATAGCGCCGGGGATCCGGTTTGTCACCTGCCTAGCCAAGGCGAGGGGCTCATTCATGACTCGGAAGAACTCCAACGCGAGCGCGACTCCGGCCGTCTCCGCGATGGCGCTATGGAAGAGCCCGTCGGCGATCAGGTATTCGTCGGGGCGTCCCTTCGCGCGTTCGAGCCTGTCGACGGCGGCCCCGATCCGCGCGATCGCGAGGTCGTCGGCCCGCTCGGCCGCGATGGCGGTCAACTCGGGCTCCAGCGCCCGCCTGAGCACGAACAACTCGTGGAGGACCTTCTCCTTGTCACCGTGCTGCAGGCGGGAGGAGAGGATCTCCGGGTCGAAGTTGCGCCAATCGGAGGCCGGCGTGACGAGGGTTCCGTTACCCCGGTCGATCCTGAGCAGCCCCTTCTCGGTGAGGACCTTGACGCTCTCCCTCACGACGGTGCGACTGACACCGAACTCCGAGCCGAGTTGTGCCTCGGTCGGAAGGTTTGACCCGGGCGCGTAGTCGCCACGGACGATACGGTCCCGCAGTTCACGGGAGACGGCCATCCACCTGGGTTCGGTTGCGAGGTTGAGGATCACGTCTCTCCTAGTGGCTGTGCTGAGTCCCGCACATCATATGTGTCGAAGGACCACCTGATGCGGTGTGCTTGCCGAGAAACAAGGCGTAACGAGATGATAACAAACCATTGACCAGAGCCAGAGAAGGCACTAGACATCAGACGTCATATTTCTATCCCTCAAGGAGGGACCGATGGGACGTAGGCGTACCGCGGCCGCTGTGGCCGCTGCCGCACTCGGATCTATGCTGCTGCTGGCAGCCTGTAGCAGCGGCGCGGCCAACTCGGGTCAGTCATCCGCTTCGGGGTCGCCCAAGGCGTACAACCTCTGGTACATCAACCCGCTGCCGAGTTTCCAGGCGTGGGGCCAGTCCAACAAGTACTTCAAGGACGCGGCGAACACACTCGGCTACAAGGCGACGCTCGTTGGCCCCAACGCGATCGACATTCCATCGATGGTCAACGACTTCGACCAGGCGATGGCCGATCACGCCGACGGCATTCTGACGTGCAGCCTCGACCCAGCCGCGTTCAAGGCGCCCATCGCCAAAGCGAAGGCAGCCGGCACCGGGGTTGTGTCCATCGGATGTGTTGACCCCTCGGCCGACTACTCGATCGGGACCGACAACCTCGCTTACGGCAAGACGTCGGCCGATCTGATCGCCGCCGGTGCGGGCCAGGACGCCACGGTCGCGATCCTTGGTACGGCGAAGACCACGCCCAACCAGGTCGCGCAGGTCGCTGGCTTCAACGCCCAGATCAAGGCCAAGTACCCGAATATGAAGGTCGTGACCTGGGAGAGCGACGACTCCGACCCGGCGAAGGCGACAACGAAGATCGAGGCCATCATCGCTGCCTATCCGCACCTCAAGGCACTCTGGATGATCGAAGGCGCCGCCCCCGGCGCGGCGCCGACCGCCTTGACCGAAGCCGGCAAAAAGCCCGGTGACCTGTTCGTGCTCGGTATCGACGACCTCGCGCCGACGCTGAAGGCGGTTGAGAAGGGTTGGATAACCACCACTCTGGCCCAGTGTTACTTCCAGGCGAGCCCGTTCGGCGCGCAACTGCTGATCGCGAAGAAGCAGGGCAAGGGGCCGACGAAGACATTCTGGCCTGTGCCCGTTGAGCCCGTAACCAAGGCGACGCTGCCCTGGAAGGGCTGCCCGGCCTCGGACATTCCGCATCTGTGAACACGAGCGCCGTGACTCCCGTGGAGCGGGGACTAACACCCCGCTCCACGGGCACCTACCCAGTTCTCGAACTACGCGATGCCAGCAAGTCATTCGGGCATGTCGTCGCGCTGAATCAGGTAAATCTGTCCGTCCATGCGGGCGAGGTCCTCGCCGTCGTGGGGGACAACGGCGCGGGCAAGTCCACACTCGTCAAGGTGATCTCGGGCGTTCATCGCCCAGACATGGGGGAACTCCTCGTGCACGGCTCGCGCATCAGCCCCGGTCACCCTACCGAGGCACGCGCACAGGGCATCTCGACCGTGTTCCAGGACTTGGCCCTCGTCGAGACTCTCGACGTCGCCGCCAACATGTTCCTCGGCCGACAGATATCGAGGTGGGGTGTGTTCGCCAACCGCCGCCGGATGATCGCCGAGGCGGAGAAGACCCTGAGGACCTACCAGGGAAACGTCCCCTCAGTCCGGGTTGCCGTGGGCGAGTTGTCCGGCGGGCAGCGGCAGAGCGTCGCCATCGCCCGCGCCATTCGGGAGAACAACCCGATCGTTCTCATGGACGAACCAACCGCCGCCCTCGGAGTTCAGGAGACAGCGAGGGTCGGGTCGATCATCAATAGCCTTCGTGCCGAAGGTAAGGCCGTCGTCATCGTGAGCCACGATCTGGGATTCGTCTTCGAGCACTGCGACCGGATCCAGGTGATGCGTCTCGGGCGGTCGAGTGCCACCAGAGACGTCCGCGACACAACGCGGGAAGGGGTCATCGGGCTCATCACCGGCGCCGTGCCAGGTGATGACACTAGGGATCACAGACCAAGGAGCGGCTCGTGAGGGGCACCGGTGGGGCTCTCGTAAGCATCCCAGCCGCGGAAGGACATCGATCTGCACCGAGCCGCCGGCGGCGGATGACTCAGTGGGCTTTCGGGAGCGCTGAACTCGTGGTCGCGCTGGTCATCATCTTGTTCGTCCTCGTCGGCGCCACGCAGTCCGCACAGTTCTTCGACGGACTCACCTGGATCAACATCCTGCGCAACACGGTGTTTGTGGCGATCGCAGGGTGCTTCACGACGATCGTGCTCGTCAACGGAGGGCTTGATCTCTCCATCGGCTCGGTCTTCATGGCGGGTGCCGTGGGTGGTGCCGCAGTCGCCGACGCCGGCTACGGAAACCTGCTGGCCTTCCTTGCGGGCATCGGCATCGGCGCGGCGGTCGGGCTGCTCAATGGCCTCCTCATCAACTATGCACAGATGCCGGCCATCATCGTCACCCTCGGCACCCTCTTCGCCGTGCGAGCCCTGGCCGTCACCCTTACTCAGGGGCAACCCATCGGCCCGCTTCCTAACGACTTCGCTGCGATCGGGCAGAGCGACTTCCTCGGACTTCCCCTGCTCGTGTATTACGCCCTCATCATCGTCGTGGTCGCGTATCTGCTCTTGCACCGCACGATGTTCGGTTGGAATGTCCGAGCGATCGGTGGTAACCGAGTCGCGGCCAGAAGCATGGGTATCAGGGTCAACCGCGTCGCGACCTCCGTATACGTACTCAGCGGCGTGTCAGCAGCCCTCGCGGGCGTCCTCATGGCGTCACGACTCGGCGCCGGCGACCCCACCCTCGGCAATGGCTTCGAACTCCAGGTGATCGCCGCGGCGATCATTGGTGGCACGAGCATCTACGGCGCCATCGGCACCGTTCCCGGCACGGTCCTTGGTGCGCTGCTGCTCAGCGTCCTCACCACTGGGCTGATCCTGCTCAAGGTCGATCCGGGCCTCCAGAACTTCGCAGTCGGCGTGGTCATCATCGTCGCCGCGGGAATGGACCGCGCCAGGAAGGCTCGGATGTTCAGAACGTCCACGAACGTCGCCCGCGAAAGACAAGGGAAGAAAGCGAGTGACAAGGATGCGAATCGCTGATGTGCGTTGGCACATCTGTAATGCCGGCTGGCGAAACTGGGTCTTCGTCGAGGTGGAGACCGACACGGGTCGGGTTGGTCTCGGAGAGGCAACGATCGAAGGCCGCGAGTTGACCATCTCGGGTCACCTGGAGGACCTCAAGCGAGTCGTGGTGGGCCGCGACGCCCTGGCGATCAGCGGTCTGAGGCGCCTCCTGAGCCGGGACCCGTTCTGGACCGGCGGCTACGTCGCGGGGACTGGCCTGGCCGGCATCGAGATCGCTCTGTGGGACATTGCCGGCAAGCACTATGGGGCACCCGTCTGGCAACTCCTGGGTGGAAAGGTGCGCGACAAGGCAAAGGTCTATGGCAACGGCTGGTACTTCGGCGCACAGGAACTGCCCGAGTGGGTCGACCGAGCCGGCGAAACGGTCGAACTCGGCTATCGCGCGCTCAAGTTCGACCCCTTCGGGCGCGCAGACCTCTCACCGGAGCAGGACGAGATCGATCGCGCGGTTGAGATCGTTGATGCGCTGCGCCGGAATCTTGGAACCACTGTGGACCTGCTCGTCGAGGGGCACGGCCGCTTCGACGTTCAAGGCGCTCTGCGTATCGCTGACCGACTAGAGCCATACAGGTGCCTGTTCTTCGAAGAGCCCGTCCCACCCGGTAACGCCGCCGCGATGGCCAGAGTCGCGGCCAAGGCTCCGATGCCTATCGCCGCTGGAGAACGCACGTACTCTCGGCTCGAAGCCAAGTCGCTTCTCGACAGCGGAGCCGTCCACGTCCTACAGCCTGACGTCGTCCACTGCGGCGGCATCGCCGAGACTCTGGCGATCGCAGCGATGGCCGAGACATACTTCGTGTCGATCGCTCCGCACAACCCGAATGGCCCCATCGCCACGGCGGCTTCCCTTGTTGTCGATGTGGTGGCCCCCAACTTCATGATCCAGGAGATGCTCGCGCCCTGGGACGTCCCCTGGCGCAACCAGGTCATCCACGGGGGCTCAGAGGTGCTCGACGGATACCTCAGCCCGTCTGACGAGCCGGGGCTCGGGCTCGAACTCGACTACGACGAGCTTGCCCGCCATCCGTTCGAACCCATCGACCCCTCGCTGTGGTCGTCCGACTCGATCATGGAAGTCGTCGACCTACACGCCGCCCACCGTGGGAAGTCACGATGACGGCTGGGAGCGCATTGGTGACCGGTGCTCTCGGAGACACCGGCAAAGCCATTTGCCAGCAACTACTCACCGACGGCTGGGAGGTCGTCGTATCGGACATCCTCCCCGAGGAGGAAGGCGCTGGTTTCGTTCAGCAGCTCTGGCCCACGGGTGCCGCTACCTATCGTCACCTCAACGTCCAGGATGCCGAATCGTGTCTTGCCGTCGTGAACTCGATCCCCGATCTTCGCGCGTACGTCGGCAACGCCGGGATCGGGCGGCCGCAGCCGTTCGCGTCAATGGACGACGAGACGCTCCGCCGACAGTTCGATGTCAACGTGTCCGGCAACGTTTGCCTGGCCCGCGTTGCCGCCGAGTCGATGAGGTCGTCCTCGGCGGACTGCTCCATCGCCTTCACCGTGAGTTGGGTCGGGGATCGACCTTGGCCGGAACTCGTGGCGTACGCGGCCACCAAGGCGGCGCTCCACATGGCTACCCGCTCGATCGCCCTGGAACTCGCGTCGATCGGCATCAGAGTGAACGCCGTGGCTCCCGGCATCGTCAACGCAGGCATGGCCCGTACGGAGGCTGAACGCAACCCCGGCCACAAGCAGCGTGCCGGCGCCGCCGTTCCCCTCGGCCGCCTCCAGGATCCGCAGGACGTCGCCGAAGTCGTTGCCTTCCTTGTCTCGAAGCGCGCGCGCAATATCACCGGCAGCGTGATCCTGGTCGACGGCGGCTGCTCGCTGGGCAGCTTCTAACCCGAGCAACGCAGGTTTGGAGAAGACATGATTCCGGAAGTGGTTGCCGACGTTCGTGCGGACGTCGGCGAGGGCCCTGCCTGGAGTAGCCGCGAGGGCTGCCTCTACTTCGTCGACGTCAGCCCAGGTGCGGTCTACCGGCTCGACGCCGCCGACGGTCGACTAACGAGATTCCACATCGGCCAGGAGGTCGGAGCTGCCATCCCCAGCGCCGAGGGCGGACTCGTTCTGGCGGCAAGAGACGGCATCCTCACCTGCGACAGCGACGGTTCTCATCTGGCTGTGTATGTGCCAGTGGAGTCCGACGACACCAGCATCCGGATGAACGATGCCAAGTGCGACCCCGCGGGACGCCTGTGGGCCGGGACGATGGCGTTCGACTTCCGGGCCGGCGCAGCGTCCTTGTATCGACTCGACGGCCGAGTCGCCACGAATGTCATTCCGGATTGCACCATCGCCAATGGGCTGGGATGGAGCCCGGATGGAAAGCGGATGTACTTCATCGACTCGTCCAATTACCGGGTGGACGTCCTCGATTACGGCCCCGAGACAGGAATTCCGATCAATAGGCGACCGTTCGTGACCGGCAGCCCGGACACGGGAATGCCCGACGGCCTGGCGGTAGACGCCGAAGGCGGGCTGTGGGTCGCCTTCTTCGGGTCGGGTGAAGTCCGCAGATTCGACGCCACCGGCGCCTTGAGTCAGGTGATCTCCTTCCCCGTGGCGCAGGTCACCAGTTGTTGTTTCGGAGGGCCAGACCTAACCGACCTGTACGTCACCTCAGCCGCATACCAACTCGGGGCTGCCGCCCTGCGCGACCAACCGTTGGCCGGGGCCACATTCGTTGTCCGGCCGGGTGTCGTTGGACTGCCGACGAACGAGTTCCGACCCAGCAACTCGCGCCATTCGCGCACCGCCGAGACGGGACCCCGATGACTCGATCCACCGTCGATCTCGATGAACTTTCGAGGCTCTGCTACGCCGCCGTCCTCAGCGACGTCTGTGATTCGCTAGGTCGTCGTCACTCGACCATGAATCCGCGCATCGGCCACCTCGCCGGACCGCGTCAGGCCGTCGTGGGGTGGGCTCGGACGGTCCAGTCCCTCGCTGTCGATCAGACACCCGTCCGGCACTATGGGCGCGAGATCGACTTCATCGATTCGCTCATGCCAGGAGACTTCGTGGTCGCGACGGTTGACGGACCAGCCGCCTTCTGGGGCGAGTTGTTCTCGACCGCCGCGATGGCGCGGGGCGCTCGCGGAGTCGTGATCGACGGTCTGATCCGTGACTCGGGGCGCATCGACGAAGTGGGCTTTCCCGCCTACGGCGTGGGCCGTCGGCCCACCGACTGCCTCGGACGCATCAGCATCGACACGACGGACGAACCGATCCTCTGCGCTGACGTGCTTGTCCGCAGCGGGGATCTGATCATCTGCGACGCGGACGGCGTGACCGTGGTGCCCTCCGACGTCGCATCGGAGGCCGTCGAACGCGCACTCGTCAAGGCACAGACCGAGAGCCGCGCGAAGGAATTACTCAACTCAGGTGCATTCCTGCGCGATGCCTGGGAACGGTTCGGCGTTCTGTGAAGGCGCTCAGATGGCACGGGCGACAGGACGTGAGGCTGGACGACGTCCCGGTCCCTCAAGACGCCCGACCCGGTCAGGCACTCATCCGCGTCCTCGCTTGCGGTATTTGCGGAACAGACGTCGAGGAGTGGAGATCGGGCCCAGTCTTCATCCCGACACAACCCCACCCGCTGACCGGGCGGCAGGCGCCCATCACGCTGGGGCACGAAGTCGTCGGAATAGTCGAGGCCCTCGGAGTCCGTGAGGATCACATTGAGATCGGCGATGTCGTAGCCGTCGACGGCCTGTCCGGCTGCGGTGAATGCCGGTGGTGTCGCGAGGATCGCATCGTCCTGTGCGAGCAGCTCGCGGCGATCGGGCTGATGAGCGACGGCGGTCTCGCCGAGTACTGCGTCGTTCCGGCGCGAGGATGCTTCCGCCTTCCCCCGGAGATCGATTCGGGCAGTGCGGCTCTCACCGAGACGCTTGCAGTCGGGGTGCGCGCACTGCGACGCGGCAGGCTCGCTGCTGGAGAGCGGGTAGTGGTCACAGGAGCCGGCGCCGCAGGACTCCTCGCGGCGCAGGCCGCCCGTGCTCTCGGAGCCTCAGACGTGACCATCGTTGAGCCTGAGCGGATGCGCCGCGGCGTCGCGGCGAGCTTGGGCCTGAACGCGGTGGAGGATGCTGCGGAAGCGCCTCTCGGCGACG
>JAODNL010000501.1 GCA_025465405.1 Pseudonocardiales bacterium
CTGCAGGAACGTCTCGAACGCCTCGGCCACGTTGAGCCGGCCGAGGATGTGCAGCTGCGCCTCGCGGCTGGGCTGGTCGTGCTTGAGCTCGATGCGCTGCTGGATCCACTGCCGCTGGGACGGATCGGTGATGTGCATGTACTCGACGCCGACGCGGCGGCAGTACGCATCGCGCAGGACCCCGAGGATGTCGCGCAGCTTCATCAGCTTGGCGCCCGCGAAGCCGTCGACGGGGAACTCCCGGTCGAGGTCCCACAGGGTCAGGCCATGACGGGTGATGTCGAGATCCGGATGCGTACGGACGGTGAACTCGAGCGGGTCGGTGTCGGCCATCAGGTGGCCGTTGGTGCGGTAGGCGTTGATCAGCTCGATGATCCGGGCGCTCTTGTCGATCTGCCCCTCGTGGCTGAACTCACGGTCCACCAGCCACCGCACCGGCTCGTACGGAATGCGCAGCGCGGCGAAGATCCGGTCGTAGAACTCGTCGGCGAGCAGCAGCTGGTGGATGCGGCGCAGGAACTCACCCGACTGCGCACCCTGGATGATGCGGTGGTCATACGTCGAGGTCAGCGTCATGATCTTGCTGATCGCCCGCTCGGTGAGCTGTTCCTCGCTCATGCCACTGAACTCGGCGGGGTAGTCCATAGCGCCGACGCCGACGATGGTGCCCTGGCCGGCCATCAGGCGGGGCACCGAATGGTTGGTCCCGATCGTGCCGGGGTTCGTCAGGCTGATCGTGGTGCCGGCGAAGTCGTCGGCGGTCAACTTGCCGGCGCGCGCGCGGCGGATGATGTCCTCGTAGGCGTTCCAGAAGCCGGCGAAGTCCAGCGTCTCGGCGGACCTGATGGCGGCGACGACGAGTGAGCGCGAGTTGTCCTTGCCCACCAGGTCGATCGCGATGCCGAGGTTGACGTGATCAGGCGTGACCACCGCGGGCTTGCCCTCGATCTCGGCGAAGTGGTTGTTCATCTCCGGGTAGTCGCGCAGTGCCTGCACGATGGCATAGCCGATGATGTGGGTGAAGCTGACCTTGCCACCCCGAGCCCGTCGCAGATGGTTGTTGATCACGACGCGGTTGTCGGAGATCAGCTTGGCCGGCACCGCCCGCACGCTCGTCGCGGTGGGCACGGTCAAGGACGTCTGCATGTTCGCGACCACGCGCGCCGCCGCTCCGCGCAGCGGGATCACCTGCTCCGTGTGTGTCTCCGCAGGGCGTTCGGGCTGCTCGGCCGGCTTCGTCGCCGGAGCGGCCGGAGCGGCCGGAGCGGCGGGCTTGGTCGCAGGAGTCCCAGGAGTCGCCGGAGTCGCAGGAGCGGCCGGAGTCGCCGGAGTCGCAGGAGCGGCCGGCGCGTCCGCCTGGGCCGGGGCCGCCTGGGCCTTGGGCAGGGCAGTCGGGCTGGTTCCCGTCGTCGTCGGCGGGGTGCCGCTGTCCTGACGCGCGACGGCGGGTGTAGCGGCGGGGGCTACGGCGGCCAGCGTGTCGGCGACGGTGTCCGGAACCCCGCTGCCTGTGGAGGGACGGTAGTCGTCGAAAAAGTCGTGCCACGCTGCGTCGACGCTGCCGGGGTCGGCCAGATACCGCTCGTACATGTCTTCGACGAGCCACTCGTTGGCGCCGAAGTCGCCGGGTGCCGCTTGGGTTTCGTTGCCAGTCGACTGCTCAGTCGTCGCCACGGTGTGGGGCCATCCTCGTGTTGTGTCGCGTACGCGTCCACCTTGCGAGGTTACGCGCCGCGACACATGCAGGCATGCTCGGCGGCCCGCATTGTGGGCGACGAGACGCTGTGTCAGGTGATGTCGCGATTCATCGTGATCGACGCCCCGATGATCGCCGGGATGATCGCCCAGGCGAGCAGGACCAGCACGCCGCCCGCCGTTGAGAGCAGAGTCACCCCGTTGAACGAGTCTGTCGGATTGGTGGTCAAGATCGCCGACGAGGCACCGGCGGGCGTGTACGCATAGGCGTACTTCACCTTCGGGATGGCCAGCAGGATGTTCTCCAGGACCAGCAGGAAGAGCAGGCCGATCGAGACCGCGACGATCTGGTTCTTCAGGAGCGCGCCGATGCCCAGCCCGACGACTCCGTACAGCGCGACCACGACGAAGACTCCGATGAGCGAATGCGGGATGTGCCCTGTTCCCAGCGAGATGTGCAGGCCCTTGGCCGATATCCACGGCACCGCGATCGCGATCTGAACCAGAACACAGATCGCCGAGTAGACCGCGCCGACGAGACCGTAGGTGATCATCTTTGCGGTGACCAGCGCCCAGCGCGACGGCGTCGCGAGAACCGTAGGCGTGATCGTTTGATACCGGAACTCGGTCGTGACCCCCAGGATCCCCAGGATGAACACCGCGATGTCCGACGTGCTCGCCGACCCGAAGACGTCGGCGACATCCTGGGCGCTCTGCACGCCGTCGCGCGAGGCATATGCGGCGACGACGATCAGGCTGCTGACCGCGACGCTGGCGAGCAGCAGCCAGAACCACACCTGGGTGGTGCGTAGCTTGATGAACTCGGCATGGATCAGCCGGACCATGGCGAACCTCCCTGAGGCACGACCGGTTGCCCGGCCGGGTGCGGGGGAGGCTGGCCGTGGTCGCCCTCGGTGAGCGCGAAGAACAGCTCCTCGAGGTCGAAGCGCTGGGTGCTCAGCTCGTGCAGCTCGACGCCGCTCGTGAACGCGAGGTGGCCGACCTCGGCGGGACTCAGGCCGCGGATCCGCAGGGTCCCGGGGTCCAGCTGCTGTGGCGTGACGCCGCGCCGCGCCAGCTCGCTGGCCAGCCGGGCCGCGTGCGGTGAGCGCACGAGCACCGAGTCGAAGCCGGCGGTGAGATCGGCGATCGACCCGGCCCGTACCAATTGGCCGCGGTTGAGAATGACCACCCGGTCCGCGACCTCCTGCACCTCGTTGAGCTGGTGGCTGGACACCAAGATCGTGCGGCCCTCGCCGGCGAGGTGGCGGAAGAACCCGCGCAGCCAGCGGATGCCGTCAGGGTCGAGGCC
Source organism: Pseudonocardiales bacterium (assembly GCA_025465405.1). Classification (GTDB taxonomy): domain Bacteria; phylum Actinomycetota; class Actinomycetes; order Mycobacteriales; family Jatrophihabitantaceae; genus RYN-117. Next base: position 3,008 of record JAODNL010000501.1, read on the forward strand.
GTTGGCCGGCTCGTCGAGGATGAGCACTCGCGGGTCGCCGATGAGCGCCGCGGCCAGGCCCAGCCGCTGGCGCATGCCGAGGGAGTAGCCGCGGACCTTGCGCTTGCCGGCCTCGCCCAAGCCGACCAGGGTGAGTGCCTCGTCGGCGCGACGGACCGGGAGGCCCGCGACGGTGCACAGGATGCGCAGGTGGTTGCGTCCGGTGCGCGCCGGATGGAAGCTCGACGACTCGAGGGACGCGCCGACGACGGTCAGTGGGTTCTCGATGTCGCGGTAGAGCCGCCCGCCGATCGTCGCGTAGCCGCCGGTCGGGCGCACCAGGCCGAGCGCCATCCGCAGGGTCGTGGTCTTGCCCGCTCCGTTGGGACCGAGAAAGCCGGTGACCGACCCGGGCTCGACCGTGAAGCTCAGCCGGTCGACGGCGCGGATCTTGCCGCCGAACACCTTGGACAGCTCGTGGACGACGATCCGCCCCGCCGGTGCCGCCACGGTCGGCTGGGTGTGCGTCACGCACACATCACAGCATGGCCGGCGGACGATGTCGTGAACATTCAGCGGTCCGAGAGGCGACGGACGAATTTCAGACCGCTCCACGTCGCATCTATCGCGGCGACCTTCACGTCGACGAGACCGGTGGCCAGGCCGTGTTCTCGCACCGCGCTCTCGGTCAGATCCGTCGCCACCCCGCTGGCCTTCTTCGGCCAGCATGCCCACAGCGCGCCGGCGGTGGTCAGGGCACCGATGGCCGCCGAGAAGCGGTTCTGCAGGGCGCGCGCGTCCGGGCAGAACACGGCGATGACGTCGTAGGGTGCAGCGCTTCGACGGTGGTGCAGCGTGACCTCCGGCGGTAATGGCTCGAGGCCGAAGCCGGCCGGCGGCGTGACGAGCAGTACCCGCGAACCGGGCTTGATGCCCAACTTCTGAGGCAAGGGCGTGCCGGAGTAGCCGGCCGTCATCACGTCATCACGTCATCACGTCAGGCAGCTGCTCGACGCGCTCGCCACGACCTTTCCGGCCGGATCGCGTACGTCGGCAGCGGCGAAGGCGCTTCGCCCCAGGACTGCGGGGCGTGTCAGCGTCGACCTCGGTCATGGCGGTCACGGTATCCAGGCGGGCCAAACCGGGTACCCGGTTTACCTGACCAAGAGGTGGGGGAACACCAGCTACGACCGACCAGCCCGGAGGCGATCATGACCGTGTTGTCCCGCCAGGCAGCGACCGACGGGCGGGCGAAGCACGCCCTGTCCGACGGCGGCCCGGACGGCCAGGTGTCGATGGGAGTGCTCACCGCACACCTGAGCGAACAGATCTCACGGCTGGCGCGCGATGAGATGGCGCTGGCCCAGATCGAGGCGAAGCAGCGCGCCAAGCGCATCGGCGCGGGCCTGGGCATGTTCGGTGCTGCTGGGTTGCTCGCGTTCTTCGGGGTCTCCTGCGGCGTCGCCGCGGCGGTGATCGGTCTCGCGAACGTGATGCGGCCGCGGCTGGCCGCCGTCGCGGTCGGCGCCGCGCTGTTGTTCGTGGCGGGCCTCGTCGCCCTGCCCGGTTGGAAAGGCGTCACCGAACGTCGCCCGCCCGTGCCGCATGACTCGATCGAGAGCGTGAAAGCCGATGTCGCTGCGGTGAAGCAGGCGCTCAAGCGATGAACGACGACGTCAGCGAGATCCGATCCGACATCGAGCGCACCCGCGCGGAGTTGGCCGACACCGTCGATGCGCTGGCGGCGAAGCTGGACCTCAAGGCCCAGGCGCGGCAGCGGGCCCATGAAGCGGCGGCCCAGGCCGTCCAGGCCGTGGAACGAGCCCGGGCATCCGCGCCACCGCCCGTGCAGCAGGCGATCGACCGGGTCGAGGAGGCGGCCAAGCCGGTCGTCGCCAAGGCGGCTGAGGACAAGAAGCGCGCCGCGATGATCGCCGGCGGCGTGCTGCTGGCGCTGCTGGTGTTGCGCCGAGGCCGCCGTCAGTCGGCCAGCGCCGGCACGACCTCACGGGTGAACAGCTCGATGCTGGACGGATCGTAAGCGGCATCGACGAAGTATGCGATCGCGTAGGTCATCCCTATGCGCCGCGCCTCGACGAGTCGCTCGACGATCTGCTCGGGAGTGCCGACCAGCGGACCGGTCGCGAAGTTGTCGTAGGTCCGCTCCAACGCGTCGGCGGGGACGAGCGGCTCGTAGTGCGCGCGGATCCAGGAAAGCTTGTCCTGGACGTCCTTCTCCGTCGCGCCGATCACGACGTTGTAGTTGGCGGAGCGCACGATCGAGTCGAAGTCTCGTCCGATCGAGCGGCAATGGTCGGCGAGCACGTCGGACTTGTGCCGGAACGTCTCGGGCGTGGCATCGAAGTTCGTGTAGTCGGCGTGCTGCGCGGCGATGCGCAGCGTCTTCTTCTCGCCACCGCCCGCGATCCACAGCGGGATGCCGCCGTCCTGCAGCGGCAGCGGACGGCCGATCGCCCCGTCCACCTGGTAGTGCTTGCCGTCAAGCGTGGCGCTGCCCTTGGTCC
>JAODNL010000531.1 GCA_025465405.1 Pseudonocardiales bacterium
GTTCGACCCGGGTCATCCGACGGTGTCGGTCTTCGTCGACGTCGTCGTCGACGGCCACCCAACGCGCCGCGTGCTCGCATCGCGCTCGCGCGCCGACGTCGACCGTGTTTACCGGATTCACGGCAACCATGGCTACACGGCTACCTTCGCCTGGAAAGCCCGCGTGCACGTCATCGGCGTGTACGCGCACCTCGCGGTTGGCGGGAGTCGGCCGACCCTGGTCGGCACGGCCTACCTCAACGGCTACCGGCCGCCGGTCCCGCTCGGCACCCGAATCGTCACCGCGGCGAAGCAGTACGTCGGCAAAACGCCATACGTCGACGGTGGAACCACGCCACGGGGATTCGACTGCTCGGGCTACACGCAGTACGTCTACCGTCAGGCCAAGGTCGCCAGCCTGCCCCGGACGGCCGAGCAGCAGCGGCGCGCAATGCGGATCATCCCGGCGTCCCTTGCTCGGCCGGGTGACCTGGTCTTCTACCTCGGCGGCGGCGGCGCCTACCACGTCGCGATCTATGCCGGCGGCGGGATGCAGTACGCGGCGGCGACGCCCCGCGACGGCATCAGGTACCAGCACGTGTGGTCGTCGGCCGTCCAATACGGCACCGACTGGCACTGACTGACCCAGTCAGCCTCGTGCGGCGTCGGGGTCGCTTTGCACCCGTAACCGTCGCTATTTGGGCGGTGATAGCGACGATTCCAGATGCAAGGCAGCCGCACGTGCCCCTTCGCGTGACCGATTCGTCGCGGGTTGGTCAGCTGTTTGCGCGGGCGGTCATGGCGTCGTTGTAGAGCCGTCCGGCGCGGTAGGAGGACCGGACCAGCGGGCCGCTCATGACTGCGGCGAAGCCGATCTCCTGGGCTTCCTCGCTGAGCTCGACGAACTCCTCGGGCTTGACCCAGCGGGTGACCGGGTGGTGACGGGGTGAGGGGCGCAGGTACTGGGTGATCGTCACGAGCTCGCACCCGGCGTCATGCAGGTCGCTCAGCGCCTGGCTGATCTCCTCGCGCTCTTCGCCCATCCCGAGGATCAGGTTCGACTTGGTGACCAGCCCGACGGCGCGGGCCTGCCGCAGCACGTCCAGTGAGCGTTCGTAGCCGAAGCCCGGACGGATCGTCTTGAAGATCCGCGGCACCGTCTCGATGTTGTGGGCGAACACCTCCGGACGGCTGGCGAACACCTCGGCCAGCAGCTCCGGAACCGCGTTGAAGTCCGGCGCGAGCAACTCGACGCCGGTGCCAGGGTTGTGCACGTGGATCTGGCGCACGGTCTCGGCGTAGAGCCACGCACCGCCGTCAGGGAGATCGTCGCGGGCCACCCCCGTGATCGTCGCGTAGCGCAGGCCCATCGTCGCAACACTCTGCGCCACCCGCCGTGGCTCGTCACGATCCAGTGTGGCCGGCTTGCCGGTATCGATCTGGCAGAAGTCACACCGGCGCGTGCATTGATCGCCGCCGATCAAGAACGTCGCCTCGCGGTCTTCCCAACACTCGTAGATGTTCGGGCAGCCCGCCTCCTGACACACCGTGTGCAGGCCCTCGCGCTTGACCAGCGCATGCAGCTCGGTGAACTCCGGACCCATCTTCGCCCGGGTCTTGATCCACTCCGGCTTGCGCTCGATCGGCGTCGCCGCGTTACGGGCCTCGATACGCAGCAAACGGCGCCCCGCAGGCGCTTCGGGTTGTAGGGCAGTCACTCGACGAGCCTACGCCGAGCGGGCGAGGTCGGTCCGGGCCTCACGCGGTGCCGATGAGTGTGTGTGCGGCGACATAGCAGGCGAGCAACGCCAGTGCTCCCAATACCGTCACAGCGACGAGGCGACGTGGTCCTCGATCATGCGTGAGCACGGTGACGGCCGTGACGATGGCGATGACGAACAGGATCATGACCACGCCGAGCGCAGATCCGGCCGGGCGGCAGGCGAGGCCTCTTGCGGTGTGGCCGCAGCTGTATCGGGCGGCCGCGCTCAGGATCGCGAAGAAGCCAGCGGCCAGGCCGCCGAGCCAGATGACCAGCAGTGCCGTACCGCGCGCGAACCGCCAGTGGCCAGGCGCGGTCTTGGTGTGTCTGCCCACGGACCGTTCAGACCGCCGCCGCCGAGACCTCGAGCAAGGCGGGCAGGTGCCGTTCGACGGTCGGGAGGTCGTCGCTCTCGGTGACATCGCGGCCCAGCTCGCGGCTCAGCGACGTGACGCCGGCGTCGGCGATACCGCAGGGCACGATGCGGTCGAACGAGGTCAGGTCCGGGTTGCAGTTGATCGCGAAGCCGTGCAGCGTGACACCCTGCGCGACCCTGATGCCGATCGCCGCGATCTTGCGGTCGGGTCCGGTGTCATCGGCGGGCAGCCAGGCCCCGCTACGGCCATCGATCCGGGCCGCCGGCACGCCGAACTCCGCACAGATCTCGATGAGGGCGCCCTCCATGCGACGGACGTAGGCGACCACATCGATCGGGTCGGGCAGCCGCACGATGGGGTAGCCGACGAGCTGCCCGGGCCCATGCCAGGTGATTTTGCCGCCGCGGTCGACGTCGATGACCGGTGTGCCGTCGAACGGCCGCTCCCAAGCCTCGGTGCGCCGCCCGGCCGTGTAGACCGGCGGGTGTTCGAGCAGCAGCACCGTGTCCGGTTCGGTGCCCGCGACGACTGCGTCGTGGATGTCACGCTGGCGCTGCCAGGCCTGCTCGTACGGGACCACTCCGGCGCGGAACATTCGCAGGTCGTTCACCTGGAGAAGGTTACGCGCGCATTCGAAGCGCGCTCAGGGTCGATGTCGGGTTCATCACCGATGAAAAAGTGTCGGTGGGTCCCGATACCGTGACCGCGGTCACTATTCACGAGGGAGCCGCTGTGAGTCGAACCGAACTTGTCGAGGGCGAATCTGGTGCAGCGACGACCCGTGCGCCGCGCCGCACCAGAGGCTTCTACGTCATCGCCGCGCTGGGCATAGTGATCTTCCTGGTCGGGCTGGCCGGCGGGTCCTATCAGAGCAAGCTCAACTCGGTTCAGAAGAACGACAACGCCGCGTGGCTGCCGAAGTCCGCCGAGTCGACCAAGGTCGCGAACGAGCAGGAGAAGTTCAGTTCGGTGCAGAGCATCCCCGGTTTCATCGTGTACGAGCGGGCATCGGGGCTCACCGCCGCGGACAAAGCCAAGATCACCGCGGACGCCCAGACGTTCCGTGACATCCCCGGCGTCGCGGCTGACGAGGTCGCCGCTCCCGTCTTCAAGGCGAACGTCGCCAACATCTCCGTCCCACTCGTGGCGAAGACGGACGGGAAGGCCGTCCAGGGCGACAAGCTGGTCAAGGTCGAAAAGAACATCCTCAAGGCGGCCAAGGCGGGCGCACCACAGGGGTTGAGCGTGCACAGCGCGGGCGCAGGTGGTCTGCTCGTCGCCTTCATCGACGCGTTCAGCGGCATCGACGGTTCGTTGTTGATCGCGGCCCTGATCGTCGTCATCGTGATCCTGCTGGTGGTGTACCGCAGCCCTACGCTGTGGATCTTCCCGCTGGTCAGCGCGGGGGTCGTCGCTCTCGGCTCAGCGACGCTGATCGTCTACCAACTCGCCAAGCATGACGTCATCACTCTCAATGGGCAGAGCCAAGGCATCTTGTACGTGCTCGTCCTCGGCGCCGGCACCGACTACGCACTGCTGCTGATCAGTCGCTACCGCGAAGAGCTGCAC
>JAODNL010000540.1 GCA_025465405.1 Pseudonocardiales bacterium
GTTGGCGATCAGCTTGATCGGATGCTGGAGGGCGATCTCGACATGCGAGCGGGCCACCGAATGCAGCCACCCAAGCACGCCCTCGCGACCGGGGTCGTCGTCGGCGGGCAACGGCGGCACACCCAGCTTGTGCAGCGTCCGCTCGACGAAGTCGCGGTGTCCATCGGGGATCAGCTTGCCGAGGTCGGTCGCCGTGCCCTCGTCAGGGACCTTGGCCGGCATGACGATGTCGACGCCGTAGGGCTTGCCGTCGGTGTTCGCGTCCATCCAGTCCAGCGCCGCCGCGAGTTCGGCGGGATCGTTGAACCGGACGCAGCCGAGCACGCCCATGCCTCCGGCCCGGCTGAGCGCCGCGGCGACGTGCTCGGACGGCGCGAAGCCGATGATCGGATGGGCTATGCCGAGCGGATTGGAGGCGCCGTTCTCCTGCCGGAAGGGCGCCTGCTCGGCCTGTGCCTGCATCCTCAGCAAGGGCGAGGTCAAGATGCTGCACAACGAGATCCTCGATCAGTCCGATCTCGACGAGGGATACGTGCTCGCCTGCCAGTCGCTGCCGATCACTGACGCGGTGAAGATCAGGTACTCGTAGTTCCCCGAGTGGGGAGACGGATGTATCGCCTTTGTCGGATAAATCGGCCGCACGTCCCGATTCTGCCTCTGGTGGGGCGCGACCCGCGGTGTAAGGATCGGGCGTAGCCGGACGCTGTCTGGCGCCCGGCTTCCTGCCGGTCGGAGGTGGTCCCATGACGGACGCACGCATCAGCAACCTCGAACGGGATGGCGAGAGCCGTCAGTTCGCCGCGCACGGACACGCGGAGCTCGGAAGCGCAGGTGGCCTCACTCTGTTGAGGGGCGTTTTCGAGCCTGGATGGCGCTGGTCGAACGACGTCAAGCCGATCGCGGGCACGGACACCTGCCAGACGCGGCACCTCGGCTACCTGATCCGCGGGACCATGCAGGTCCGGATGGACGACGGGACCGAGATGACCATGCGGGCCGGTGACCTGTTCGACCTGCCCGCGGGCCACGACGCCTGGGTGGTCGGCGACGAACCCGCCGAGATGGTGGACTACTCGCCGGAGGCAACTCGGTATGCGCGCAAGGACGGGCAGAGCCAGGCCCAGCAGGACGAGAACATGGCGCAGGTGCGGCGCGGGTTCGAGGCATTCAACGCCCGCGACATGGATACGCTGCGCTCGATCCTCGCGCGCGACGCCGTCCAGCACGTACCTGGCAACAGCCAGCTCGCAGGTGCGTACAAGGGCGTCGACGCCATCCTGGCTTACTACGCCAAGCTCGGGGAATTGACGAACGGACAGTTCAGCGCCGATCTCGTCGACGTGCACAGCGACGGGACCGCGCACGTGAACGCGCTTTACCAGTCCACGGCCACCCGCAACGGCGCCACTCGAGTGACCCGCGGCTCGATCCTGTTCACGTTCCTCGGCGGAAAGGCGACCGATCTGCTCGAACTGCACGCGGATCTGCCCGGCGACGACGAGTTCTTCGCCTGACCTGCATCACCGGCGCTTTGTGGGGGGCTACGGGGCGTTGAAGAATTCGAGCGAGCCCAGCAGCCGGGTCACCTCGATCTCGATGGCGACCCGGCGTGGGTTCTCCCGTGGCGTCCGGTACCGGTCCGCGTAACGGGCGACGGCTTCGGCGATGCTCGCCTCGTCGGCGGTGACCCGCGCCATGCCCTCCAGCGACAGCCAGCGACGCCCGTCGAGTTGGCAGAGCACCACCGGACCTCCCGTAGCGACGTTACGGGCCTTGCGGCTGGTGTCACTGGTGATCACCCGCGCGAGGGTGCTCGGCGCGTCCCATGTGAAGCCGACCGGCGTGACGTGCGGGCGCCCGTCGGGATACAGCGACGTGAACGTCGCGAGGCGCCGGTCGCGAAGGAACTGCAGGCCGGCCACCGACAGCTGACGCGAGGACATGCCTCACGCTATCGAGACGGCCTCGGCACGTTCCTTGAGTCGCCGCAGCGTGTTCTGGATGTGCACCTGGTTCGCCGCGCCGCGGTGGCGGACACCCGTCGCAAGTTCGGCGGGCAGCTTGAACCAGACCGGCCGCCGGTCCCACGTGCTCTCGGTGACCCGGCTCCCGACGCCGTCGGGCATCGGTTCGATGTCGTACTGCCAGCGCGACACCGGAATGCCAGGTGGAAACCGGACGTCGAATGCGAACAGCGCGTCGGGTTCGGCGTCGATCACGGTGCATTCGGTCGACCAGCGACGCCGACCGTGCCGGTTCGTGCCGCGGAAGCGCGCTCCGGGAACGGCCGACGAGCCACTCCGCCACGTCATGCGTGACGTCTCGTCGGCCAGCGCCGTCAGAGTCTCCAAGTCGGTGAGCAAGCCGTACACGACGGCCGGCGTCGCGGCGATGTCGACGCAGCCGCTGGCATTCGGCGGCGGGACGGAGATCATCCAGCGACCTTCTCACGTTGTAGCTCCAGCGCGATATCGATCAGCTGATCCTCCTGGCCGCCGACGAGCTTGCGCTGCCCGGCCCGGACCAGGATCTCCGCGCCCGAGACGTCGTACCGCTCGGCCTGGCGGTAGGCGTGCTTGAGGAAGCTCGAGTACACGCCCGCATAGCCCATCATCAGCGCAAGGCGGTCCAGCCGGCACTCCGGCATGGCCGGCAGCACCACGTCCTCGGCCGCGTCGACGATCGCGAAGAAGTCGATCCCGGTGCGGAAGCCGAGCTTGTCGCACACACCGACGAACGCCTCGACCGGCGTGTTGCCCGCGCCCGCCCCGAAACGTCGTGTCGATCCGTCGATCTGGACGGCACCGGCGCGCGCGGCCGCAACCGAGTTCGCTACGGCCAGATCCAGATTCTCGTGGCCGTGGAAACCGACCTGCGCGTCGCGACCGAGCTCGGCGACGAGCGCGGCGACCCTGTCACGTTCGTCGGCGCTCAGCAATCGCTCAGCAATACGGCCTCCAGCGGGCTAGACACCGTCGAGCGGTTGCCCGCGCCTGAGGCGTTCGACATCGCATCCGGGCGGATCGAGAAGGGAACTGCCGCCGCGCTGCGCTTCGCGGTGCTGGGCATGCACGATGCTCGCCCGGTGTGCGTGCTCGAGCACGTGACGCGGTTACGTCCGGACCTCGGCCCGGACTGGCCCCAGCCGGCGGGACAGGGGTGTTACCGCGTGCAGATCACCGGCGAGCCGAACTACACCGTGGACATGCAGCTGCTCGGCACCGATGGCGATCACAACACGGCCGGGCTGAAGGCGACGGCGATGCGGCTGGTCAATGCCGTCGAGGCCGTCGTCGCGGCACCGCCGGGCCTGCTCACGGCCCTCGATCTGCCGCTGATCACCGGCCGCGGCCTGATCTGCTAGGAGCGCGTCGCCGCTGGGCAGACTGGCGATGATGGTGATCCCGGTTCACGACATCAACCCCCTGCGGCGCACGCCGTGGGTGACTTATGCGCTCGTCGCGGCGAATCTCATCATCTTCCTGCTGACGCCCACCGCGCCGAGCACCGTCACCCGCGCGGCCGACCTGAGCCAGATCTGCCACCAGCAATCCTTCTACGACCGCTACGCGGCGATCCCGACCGAACTCGTGCACGACCGACCGCTGCAGATGGTCCCGAGCGACCGGGTCGTGGTCACCCCGAACGGTGCGGGCTGCCTGCTTACGCGGCCGACCTATCACAAGATCCCGGTGCTGTCGGCGATAACGTCGCAGTTCCTGCACGCCAGCTGGCTGCACCTGCTGGGCAACATGCTGTTCCTGGTGATCTTCGGCAACAACGTCGAGGATCGCTTCGGGCGGGTCCGATACCTGCTGTTCTACCTGGGCTGCGGCATGGTGGCGGCCTACGGCTTCGCCCTCGCCAACCCGAACTCGACCGAGACGCTGATCGGCGCATCGGGCGCGATCGCGGGTGTGCTGGGTGCCTACCTCGTCCTCTTCCCGAGAGCCAAGGTGTGGAGCCTGGTTCCGTTCCTGTTCTTCATCCCGTTGCGCCTGCCGGCCTGGCTGGTTCTCGGCCTGTGGTTCCTGTTGCAGTGGGCGTACGCCACCGGGTTCGCGCTGCCGACGGGAACGGTGGCCTACGTGGCGCACGTATTCGGTTTCCTCGCCGGAGTGGTGGTCGCCCTGCTCGTGCGCGGTGTGCAGCGCCGCCGCGCGCCCCCGGCCGGTTACCCGCTCGGCTGGTCGGGCGGCTAAGGGGCTAGGCCGCTCAGCCGCTGAGTACCAGGCCCGACGTCGGGACGCCGGTGCCGGCGGTGACGAGGACGTGCTCCACGTCGGCCACCGGGTTCACCGCCGTGCCGCGCACGTGGCGGGTGGCCTCCGCGATGCCGTTCATGCCGTGGATGTAGGCCTCGCCGAGCTGTCCACCGTGCGGGTTGATCGGCAGCCACCCGCCGACTTCGATGGCGCCGCCGGCGATGAAGTGCCGGGCCTCCCCGCGCGGGCAGAAGCCCAGTTCCTCCAGCTGGATGAGCACGAACGGCGTGAAGTGGTCGTAGAGCACAGCAACCTGGACGTCCTCCGGCACGATGCCGGCCTGGGCCCACAGCTGCTGCCCGACGATGCCCATCTCCGGAAGCTCGGTCAGCCCGTCGCGGTAGTAGCTCGTCATGACGAACTGGTCGGCGCCGCTGCCTTGGGCCGCGCCGCGCACGACGACCGGCAGGTGCGGCAGATCGCGCGCACGCTCGACGGACGTCACGACGATCGCCACTCCCCCGTCGCTCTCCTGGCAGCAGTCGAGCAGGTGCAGCGGTTCGGCGATCCATCGCGACGCCTGGTGTTCCTCGAGCGTGATCGGCTTGCCGTAGAAGAACGCGCGCGGATTCGTGGCCGCGTGCTTGCGGTCGGCGACGGCTACCCGGCCGAAGTCCGCACTCGTCGCGCCGTAGGCGTGCATGTATCGGCGCGCAACCATCGCCACATTCGCCGCGGGCGTGCCCAGGCCCATTGGGTAGGACCAGCTGGCATCGACGCTCGAGGACGTCGGCGATGCCGGTCGCAACGGCCATTGCTGCCTCCTGGACGGTCGCACATGCGGCGCCGCCGCCGTAATGGATCCGGCTGAAGAACGTCAGGTCGGGGATGCCGACCTCCCGCGCGACGGCGGCCTCGGTGTTGTTGTCCATCGTGAACGTCACCAGTCCGTCCACGTCCGACGGCCGCAGGCCGGCGTCGTCGAGGGCCGCGCGCACGCATTCGGCGGCCAAGCGCAGTTCGCTGCGGCCGGAGTCCTTCGAGAACTCGGTCGCACCGATGCCGGCGATCGCGGCGCTGCCGGACAGCCCGCCCGTCATGTCGCTCCGACCGCGACGCGAACCGTGCCGGTGACGTGATCGCCGAGCTGGCCGCGACCCACGACCAGAGGCGTCGAGACGTCGCCGAGTAGCCGATCCGGTGCGACCTCGACGCCGTCGAGCCGGACCTCGGCCAGCGAGCGTGAGAAGTCGGCTGGAACCTGCTCGACGACGTGTACGCCGGGGGCGTCCGCGTCGAGCCCGAACCAGACGTCGTCGGCGTCCACCCGCGCCGAGAGCACGATCAGCGACCGGGAATCGGCGCCGAGGACGGGCCCGGCCGATCCGTCGACGGTGAGACCGCCGCCGGCGCGCCGGGTTGCGCGGACCGATCCGGTGCTCAATCCGACCGCGCCGCTGATCGTGCCGTCGGCGAGGCGAGGCAGGAGTTCGGTGGCGGCCGCTTCTGACGTCCGGGCCAGGAGCAATCCCGCCAGTGCGGTCGTCACGACCGGCCCGGGGACGAGGGCCTCCGCGGCTGCCTCGAGCATGACGGCCAGGTCCGCTACCGAGCCGCCGGCGCCGCCAACGGCACCAGGCAGCGCCACCGCGAACAGGCCGAGCTCGGCGAGCTCGGTCCAGTGCTTGCGCCATGCCTCCGA
>JAODNL010000550.1 GCA_025465405.1 Pseudonocardiales bacterium
GAGATCCACCGCATCGCCCGGCCCGCGGAGGAGCTGCTGTACATGGCGATGGAGGACTTCCGCGTGGACGTCGTCGTCGGCAAAGGCCCGGGGGCCACCGCGATCCCGCTCGACCTCGCGGCATTCACGCTGGTCGGTGCCACCACCCGCGCCGGCCTGCTCACCGGCCCGCTGCGCGACCGGTTCGGCTTCACCGGCCATATGGACTTCTACGACCCCGACGAGCTGGAGACCGTCCTCGCTCGCTCGGCCCAGCTGCTCGGAGTGCCGCTCGAGCCGGACGGCGCCACGGAGATCGCCGGACGTTCCCGAGGCACCCCCCGCATCGCGAACCGGCTGCTGCGCCGGGTGCGGGACTACGCCGAGGTGCGGGCCGACGGAGTGGTCACCGAGGCGGTCGCCAAGGCCGCGCTGGCGGTGTACGACGTCGACCAGCTCGGCCTGGACCGCCTCGACCGGGCGGTGCTGGACGCGCTCGTGCGCCGGTTCGGCGGTGGCCCCGTGGGTGTCGGCACGCTGGCGGTTGCCGTGGGCGAGGAGGTGGGGACGGTCGAGGAGGTCGCCGAGCCGTTCCTCGTGCGCGCCGGATTGCTGGCGCGCACCCCGCGCGGGCGGGTCGCGACGCCGGCCGCCTGGGCCCACCTCGGTGCGACGCCACCGAGAACGGCCGGACCTACCTTCTTCGACGCCTAGACTTGGGTCCTGTGAACTACTGGCCCTACCTCGTGCTGTTCGTCGTGCTCGGCGGCCTGCTGCTGTTCAGCGTCCGCAACCGGCGCCGGCAGATGGCCGAGGAGATGGTCCGGATCAGCCACATCGGCTTCGGTGACGAGGTGATGACGACGTCCGGGCTCTACGGGACGGTCGTCCAGCGCAACGACGACGACACCGTCCAACTGGCGATCGCCCCCGGTGTTGAGGTGAAATGGGCGTTGGCCGCGCTCCGGGACGCCAAGTCCCTACCGCACCGCTACCGCAAGGCCATGCATGACGACGACCCCGGAGCCGACCCGCCCGACGAATCCACGACCTGATCCAGATCGACCTGCCGCCCACAGTGGCGTCGGTCATACTGTCCCATCGAACTTCCGCGCCCAGTCGTCCGACACTGCGGGCGCTCACCTGAACGAGCCGAGGAGACCAATCCCCGTGGCACCACCCGCCGGAACGCTGCGTGTCGGGCGTTACTTCCTCGCGCTACTCGCCATCCTCGGCGTGCTGTACTCGATCGTCTTCTGGCCGGGCACCCGGCACACCCCCAAGCTCGGCCTGGATCTGGTCGGCGGCACCCAGGTGATTTTCACAGCGAAGGCGCCGCAGGGTAAGGCGCCGTCGAAGTCGGCTATGAACGAGGCCAAGCAGATCATCCAGAACCGGGTCAACGGCAGCGGCGTCACCGAGGCCACCGTCGTCATCCAGGGCAGCAATCGCATCGTGGTCTCGATTCCGGGCAGCACCAACACGGACGTGACCGCGCTGGGCAAGGCGGCGGTTCTGAGCATGCGTGGAGCCGTGATGCCGGCGGTACCGGTCTCGTGTCAGAGCGCGCCCAGCAGCGGCTCGCCGTCGTCGACCGGATCGGCCTCGTCGACCGGATCGGCCTCGCCGACACCGACGAAATCGGCGGGTGCCACCGCTGCACCGAATGGCAACTCCGCGCGCCCGCTGACCGCTCCGACCTCCGCCAAGGCGACGCCGACGCCCACCGGTACGGCGTCGGCGAAGGCTTCGGCGACGCCGACCCCCACCAGCACCCAGTCCACGACACCCACCTGTCTGAACAACCCACTGGCGACGCTGAAGTTCGCGATCCCGACGACGGAGCCGGCCTACAACAGCCTGAGCGCAACCCAGAAGCAGCAGCTGCAGGCCGCTGTCTCGAGCGTGAACTGCGCGGCGACGTCGAGCCAGTCCGACACGGCGAAGTACTACGTAGCCTGCGATGACGGCAAGACCTACGGCGTGCGGGTCGCCTACCTGCTGGGCCCGGTGATCGTGCCGGGCAGCCAGATCTCCGGCGCCTCGTCGCTAGCTCCCAATATCAGCAGCGGTCAGACCCAGTGGACCGTGCAGCTCACGCTCAAGGGCGGCGGCCAGAAGAGCTGGGGCAACTACACGGGCGCCCACAACCTGGGCAGCAGCACGGCCACCGGCGGAGCGGCGACGCAGTGCGGCGCCACCACCACGCCGTGTGCCGACTACGTCGGGTTCGTGCTCGACGGCACCGTGATCTCCGCGCCGGTCAACCAGACCGCGATCGTCGGCCAGAACACCCAGATCACCGGGAACTTCACCCAGAGCAGCGCGAACAAGCTGGCCACCCAGCTGAAGTACGGGGCGCTGCCGCTGAGCTTCACGCCGGAGCAGTCGCAGAAGGTGTCGGCGACGCTCGGAACCGCCCAGCTGAAGGCCGGCCTGCTGGCCGGTGGCATCGGCCTCATCCTCGTGGTCGTGTACTCGCTGATCTACTACCGGGCGCTCGGGCTGGTCACCATCGCGTCACTGTTGGTGTCCGGCGCGCTGACGTACGGCTGCCTCGTCATGCTGGGCACCCAGATCGGCTTCACCCTCAGCTTGGCCGGTATCGCGGGCTTCATCGTGGCGGTCGGTATCACCGCGGACTCGTTCGTCGTGTTCTTCGAACGAATAAAGGACGAAGTGCACGAGGGCCGCTCGGTCCGGGTCGCGATCCCGCGGGCCTGGGTCCGGGCCCGCCGCACGATCCTCTCTGCCGACACGGTCTCATTCCTCGCGGCCGCGATCCTCTACTACTTCGCCGCCGGTGACGTGAAGGGCTTCGCGTTCACGCTCGGACTGTCGACGATCCTCGACCTCGTCGTCGTGTTCCTGTTCACCCATCCGATGATCTCGTGGCTGTCTCGCAGCCGTGCGTTCGCATCCGGACGCTTCACCGGGCTGAACTCGGTGCGCGAGGGCGGCGTTGCCCTGGCCGCACCCACGCCCGAGCGGTCGGTCCGGACCGAGCGCCGCCGCACCGAGAAGCCCCCCACCCGGCGGGCTCGCGAACCAGTCGAGACCGAGCCGGCGTCGTCGGTCGCGGTGCTCGACCGCGCGGCCGAGACGAACGAAGCCGACGTGACGGCGGACGAGATCACGGCGGACGAGTTCACGGCCGACGACGGAACGGGCGACGAGGTCGCGGCGGACCAGACGGCCGAGACCGAGCCCACCGCGGCCGAGCCGGCCGACGTGGCCGAGCCGGCCACCGCGGCCGAGCTGGAGCAGGACGCGCCGGCCGATGAACCCGAATCCGAGACCGAAAGCCCTGAGCGCCGCCGGAGCACACCCGCGCCCGGTTCGGCCGCCGAGCGTGCGGCCGCCCGCCGAGCCAGGATGCGCGCCGAGAAGGGCAAGAACTGATGTCGATCTCCTCCGGAATCCGACGGGCGATCCGGCAGCTGTACCGGGGCGAGACCCGGATCAACTTCATCGGCCACCGCCGCCGCTGGTACTTCGCGTCGCTCGTGTTGCTGGCGATTTGCGTGCTGAGCTTCGTGTTCCGCGGCTTCAACTACGGCGTGGAGTTCAAGGGCGGCACCCAGTTCCAGATTCACGCCACCGGGACGTCGATCTCCGCGAGCCAGGCCAATACCGCGTTCTCGGCTTCGGGCGTTGCGCCGGACAGCCCGCCCCAGGTCGTCGGGTCCGGTGCCAGCCGACAGGTCGTCGTCAAGACCAAAACCCTGACCCCGGCGGAGCAGCAGACACTGACGGCGAAGGTGGCCAACCAGCTGCACGTCGACGCGAAGTCGATCTCGATCGACTCGGTCAGCTCGAGCTGGGGCCACGACATCACCGTCAAGGCGATCGAGGGTCTGATCGTCTTCCTGATCGCGGTGACGATCTATATCTCGATCCGGTTCCAGTGGCGGATGGCCGTCGGAGGCATGGTCGCGCTGCTGCACGACCTGCTGATCACGGCGGGCGTGTATTCCTTGATCGGCTTCGAGGTCACCCCGTCCACCGTCGTCGGCCTGCTGACGATCCTGGGCTTCTCGCTCTACGACACGGTGGTCGTCTACGACAAGGTCGCGGAGAACTCGAAGGACCTCCTCGCCGGATCGCGGATGACGTACTCCGAGGCGGCGAACCTGGCGGTCAACCAGACCCTGATGCGCTCGATCAATACGTCGTTGATCGCGCTGCTGCCAGTTGCCGGCCTGCTGTTCGTGGGCGCCGGCATTCTGGGCGTGGGCACGATCA
The DNA here is from genome assembly GCA_025465405.1 of Pseudonocardiales bacterium. Taxonomy (GTDB): domain Bacteria; phylum Actinomycetota; class Actinomycetes; order Mycobacteriales; family Jatrophihabitantaceae; genus RYN-117. The sequence continues at coordinate 4,225 of JAODNL010000550.1, forward strand.
AGGACCTCGCCCTGATCCTGTTCGTCGGCCTCGCCACCGGCGCGTACTCCTCGCTGTTCCTCGCCACGCCGATCGTCGTCGACCTCACCGAGCGCGAGCCGGCGTACAAGGCGCTGACGAGACGGGTCGCGGCGAAACGGTCCAGCGAGGCCGCCAAGGCAGCCACCGCCGGCCAACCCGCGCTCGCGGGCGCCGCCTCGGCCGCCGCGACCCGGTCCGCTT
>JAODNL010000560.1 GCA_025465405.1 Pseudonocardiales bacterium
TGCCCGCCGCACACCTGCGGCGGGCAAGCACCGACTGATCACGGCGTCATCTGATCTGAGCCGGCGTCATACCGCCGGACCCGGTTGTTGGCCGGCCCGGTCACCGTGGGTCTCGGCTGGCCGTCGATATCCGACGACGGCGCCGACACGGTGTAGGTGAACGGGTTGGTGCCGGTTCCCCAGCTGACCGGCACGCTGGCCGCGCCGAGCCCGCGCGCCGACGAGGCGGGTGAGCCGGTGGCCAGGTGGTAGTCACCCATCAGCGACGGCGGCAGCAGTTCGGCGACGATGACCGCCTGGCGGAACGCGGGATAGGTGCGCGCAGCAAGGATGTTGACCGTCACGTCGTACTGGGCCGCGAAGCCCGGGTCGATGCCGCTGTTGCTCGCGTCACCGGTGGTCCCGTCGCTGACCTGCACCACCGAGTGCGTCGGGTCCAGCAACGCACCCGGCACATCGACGACGCCCATGTCCCAGTGGTTGATCGTGTCGGCGGTGCCGTCGGGCAGAGTTCCCGCGATTCCGTAGACGTAGCCGCCGCTGAAGCTGCCGGCCCGGTTGTCCCAGAACACGTCGTTCAGCAGGGTTGGCTTGCTGAACAGCGTGGTTGCCAGCGTCTGCGACCCAGGGAACTGCGTGGTGTTGGCCAGCCGTGCCTGCAGCGGGTCGCTGTTGGCCGCGGTCGACAGTCCGGCCGGGGCCGGCGTGCCGTTGCTGGTGACCGCGGTGGCCGTGGTCATGTTCTTGGCGATCGTGTTGTTCACGACGTTCACGAATGCGGCGTCGTCAAGTGCGATACCGCCGCCTTCGTGTGCCGAGACATTGTTCGCGATCGTGTTGTTGGTGATCGCGATCGTCTCGCGGTTCGACCGGCTGATATGCGAGCCGCTCGTCTGAAGCAACCGGATGCCGCCGCCGTCGTCGTTGGCGAGGTTCGCCTGGATGACGTTGCTGTCGATCGTGACGGGGCCGGAGCCCGGTGACAGCGCGGTCGGCGTTGCCGGCAACTCGCCGGCGATCATGACCCCGCCACCCTCGTCGTAGGACGAGTTGAACCAGATCCGGTTCTTGGCGATCGTGCCGCCGGTGGAGCCGCCTCCGTTGGCGTTGTACCCGAACGCGGAGATCGCGCCGCCGTACTCGGCCGAGAAGTTGCCGCAGATCGCGTTGTTCGTGACCTGGTAGCCGTCACTGCCGGTGAAGAGCCCGATACCGCCGGCGAGGTTCGTCCCGCCGTTGTCACGGATCTGGTTGCGAGACAGGGTCAGGTCGTAGTTGTGGTTGTCCCCGACATACGGCGTGCCGACGCGGACGCCGCCACCGTAGGAGCCGCCGTTGCCTCGGATGATGTTGTCGGTCAGGTGCAGGCCGCGCACGTTGTTGTGCACGTACACGCCGCCGCCCTGGGTGATGAGCGCGCCCGTCGCGCCGTACGGCGTCTTGATGCCGCCGGCGATCTCGTTGATGTTGGTCGGGAAGTCGGACTGCGCTCCGCCGGTGATCGTGAACCCGTCCAGCGTGGTGGGGTAGCTCGTGGGAAGGCTCGCACCCGCCGGGTCGTCGAGCACGGTCACGACTGCGGCGTCCGGAACGGCGGCGTTACCGGAGTACCGCAGGCTGCCGAGCAATCCGACCCAGGCCGTGCCGCTCGGGTTGTCCGGGTTGAACCCGGAACCGTCGACGATGCTGCCGGGGACGAACGTGCCGTCGGGATTGAAGCCGCCCGGGCCCACACCCTGGATCTGCACCTGGTGGTGCACGATCAGGTTCTCGGTGTATTCGCCCTGCGGGTTGGCGCTGGTCTGGTCGTTCGGCCACACGACGACCAGCCAGTAGCGGTGGGCAGTCGTCGGCCGAGCTGCCTCGAGCGCCGCCTGGATCGTCGAGTACGGCTTGCCCGGGCCGACCTGGGCGATCAGCGGGTTGTTCGCCGAGTTGCCCGGCGTCGACGTGGTCGCGCCGTCGAGCGAGTGGACGGTGAGCCCGTTGACGCTGCTTCCGCCAGCCGCGTTCGTGATGCTCAGCGCCACCGATCCCGACAACGTAGTCGGCATCGTGAACACGATCGAGCGGTCCGTCCACGACGTGGTCGCCAGCGGCGACCCGTTGATGTTCAGCGTGCCGGGCGTGCCACCGAAACCGAAACCGGTGATCGTGACAGCCCGGTTGGCCGCCGATGCGTTCTTGCGGACGTACGGCCGGTCGACGGCGAGCAGCTGTGGCACGGTCGCGCCGAGGTCACAGACGGTCGGGTTGGCCACCGTGGTGTCCGGCGCGAGAGCCGTACTGGCCACCTGGGTCGGGGCTTCGTCGGTCACCGTGTAAAGACCGGGCCAGCCTTGGAAGTTGGTCGCGATAGTTCGGAAGCGCGGGTTGTAGTCAGGATTCAGCGCTCCTGGCTGACCTGGATCGTTACCCACGAACCGGTACATGTTCGGGCATGGACCGGCCGGGACCGGGCAGTTGTAGGTGCTGGTCGACGGCTCGAGGCCCTCGTAGAGACCGTTGAAGTCCGTGTGCACGGTGTCGACCAGGCGTCCGGACCAGTCGTAGAGACCGACCGGCACGTAGGGGATGCCCTGAGCCTCGCCGTAGTTCACGCTCCGCTTGTCCAGCGTCAGGCCGAGGTCGTTGAGCGTGAGGCCCCAGAAGTGCGTCGGGATCGGGACGTCGGTGAACAGGTTGAAGTTCGGCGCGGTCGCCTGCCCGGCGCGGACTGTGACGAGCTTGTCCGAGCACGACGGCCGGTCATATCCCTCGAACGGGCTGCCGCCGCCGGCGTTGAACGCCGGGTTGGTGACGTGCACCGTGTGCAGGGCGCCGACGCAGGGCGAGATGATCCCGGCCTGCTGTGACGGTGGCTGCGACGGCGGAAGCGGCGACTTGTCCGGAGGGCCGGCCGGGTCGTTCGCTATGGCCGGTGTCGCCGGCGGGTAGTTCTCCTGCGGCAGGTAGGTGTCGCCGTCGAAGACGTTGACGTCGGCTTCGCTGGTGACCTTGTACATCGGCTTGCCGTCAACCGGGTCCTTCGGAATGTCGACACCGACGATGTAGTCAGTAGCAGGAAGGGGTTGCTCGTCGTAGCCGAGGGCAACCAGATCCGCATAGAGCGCCAGGTCATGGGCGGGCGCCGGGTTGTTGGCGTTGCCCGGTGGGTAGAGGTTCAGCCTCGACGTCGCAAACCCGTAGTTGCCGTTGACGGTCTGCGAGGCTGCGCCCGGCGTGCTGTCACTCGGGCCGACGGCGACGCCCATCATGGGCGCTTCCACGCACAGTGCGTTCGGATCAAGCGGCCCCGCGCCGAATGCCGGCAGCGCCTGCTGGTCGGTCAACGGTTGGCCGTTGTACATCCGGGCGGTGCAGCCGCGCGGTGCGGCCCACGTCTCGGATGTGTACGCCTTCTGGATCTCCGGTCCCTTGACGAACGCGCCGCGGTCCGCCGCCGGGTTGTCGATCATGAGGGTCGGGTCGTTCGGGTCCGGCACCTGCAGCGGCACGATCTGGTGACCCTGCCGGCAGTTGTTCGCCTGGTCGGCGGGCAACGCGGTGCACGCCTGCGGGACGTACAGCCGCACCGGGACGTCCGGGATGCCGGGCTGGTAGCTCTCGCTCGCGGCGTCGGCCGGGTCGAGTTCGTTGCGGGTCGTGTCATAGCTGACGGTGCCGACGATGCCGCCGTTCGTGCCGGTGTCGTACGGCTTCACGCCCCAGTTGATCTCGCCACCCAGCCCGATGATCGGGAGGAAGTTGAGGTCGACGAGGCTGCCCAAGACGGTCGTGGCCTTGGTCTCGTTCTCGCCCTTGTAGGTGATGCCGGTCGTCTGGTATCGCGTGTTGAATGCCTCGAGAACCAACCATTTGCCCAGCGGGTAGGTCTCGCGGATGTTGTAGGAGCCGTTGCTGTCGGTCGTGGCGGTGTTCATGGCCTGATCCATCAGCGAGTTGTCCCGCTCACGAATCGTCAAACCGAACTGCGGAACCGCGCGCTCACCGGGATCCTGCTTGCCGTTGCCGTTGGAATCGATGAAGACCGTTCCGTGGATGTGGGTGAACCAGCCGACGAGCATCTTGTTCCCGACGTCGCTCACCTGGCCGTTCTGCACCTCGACGTTGAAGCTCCACAGGATGTAGTCCTGGTCGTCGTCCCAGAGGGACAGCTGGTAGCTACCGTCCGGCACGTTCTTGATGTCGAAGCCGCCGAGGACGTTGCCACGACCGACGTACACCTGGGCATCTCCGGCGTTGAGATCCGACAGCGCCACCCACGGCTGCTTGATCGGCCCACCGGACTTCGCGCCGGCGAATCCCGTCTCCGGGACGACCTGACCGTTCTGGCCGCCGATGTAAGGCAGGCCGGCAATGGCGACACCCTTGATCTCACCGGTCGGCGCGGGGCCGCGACGCGGCAGCGCGACCGCTTGGGTCCTGACGAATCCGAACTGGACCGAGGGAACGAGCTCGGCACCCTTGGTCTGTTCGGTGTCGTAGCCGGTCGCGCCTTCCTGCGACCAGATGTCGTGGTCGTGCCCGCCTTCGAGGGTCGTCGTCTGCACCCACTGGTAGGTCTGGCCCGCCGTCGGAGCCGGGGGGCTGACCGTCGCGGCGTATCGGTTGGGACCGAGGTTCGGGATGACGATCTGCCCGCTGGCGTTGCTGACGCACCTGCCGGTCGTCCGGGTCGTGTCGACGATCGGACGGTTGGACGCGTCGAACAGCATCGGACCGGTACCGTTCGCGTTCCTGTGCCGGTACACGGTGCACAGGGAGTTGCCGTAGTAGTCGGTGCTCACCAGACCGAATACGTCGCTGAGCGTTGCCGAGAACCCGGCGAGGCCCGGCTCGGCATCCATCTCATACGTTGCGTCGACCGGCGCGTTGTCGTTGAAGACCTGCAGGCGCAGCGTGGTCAGCGGCAGCGGCAGCGGGTTCATCTTCACCGTTACCGCAGTCGCGACGCCGGACTGCACCGTGAAGTGCTGGCCGTCGATCTTGAATCCGTCGGCCGTTACCGAGATCAGGTACTTGCCGGCGGGCAGGTTGCCCAGTGCCTTGGTGTCGTTCAGGTCGGTCTGATCGCCCTGGGCCTTGATCGGAGCGGCGCCGGAGGTGGTGCGGGTGCTGGGCCACTGGCAGGTGTCGGCGTACTGCGGATCGCTGCTGCCGCCGGCCGCCGTTGCCGGCAGGCACGACGACGTGCCCTGGTTGTTGATCGTCCCGGGATTGCCGGTGTCGTCGAGGTTGATCAGCCACTTGTAGCTCGTCACCGGGTCGCCCTCGTGCACGAAGCCAGGTCCGCTGTTGACGGATCGGGAACTCTGCACGTGCAGCGTGATCCTGCCCGGACCGGTGTCCGCCTTCGCGTGGGTGGGCGCCGCGAGCTGCGCGACGCTCAGCGTTGCCGCGACCACCGCCACGACAAGCAGCGCCCTGATCGATTGCACGAAGGATGCCGAGTGAGCTCTCACGACCCCTCCCCTTCCCTGGCTCGCAAAACGTCGCCCCGCGTAGGCGGGTCTCCAGGAAGGTTGTGGGGTAAGAGGTATTCAGCGGAGATTCATTACACGCGCGTCATGGTCCTGTCATGGACAAAGCATCGGCAAAGCGGGCGGACCAGGAGCGATCACCCGTGATCGATGACTTGTCGACAATGGCCCCCGCATATACGAGAAACCGGCCGGCACCAGGGTTTCCTGGCGCCGGCCGGCGGTTGATCGCGTGCTGGACTACTTGCCGCCGTCTCCCTTCGCGGCGACGGTGGCACCCGGTACCTGATCAGGCATGAGCACCTTGGTGTCACCTGGGTAGGGCTTCGTGAAGTTGTTCGAGGAGTACCAGATGTCGCGGTTCCCCTGGCCCATGTTCACCATGTCCTCGGTCTTCCAGTTCTGCTTGGCCGACCATTGCGTCCATGCGGCCTGCACCGCACTGGTGCTCGCTGCGACCGCCGGGTTCGTCTCGGTCAGCGGCACCTGGTTGGGCACGTAGGTGTAGGGCGCGAAGTTCGGCTTGTTGGTGAACGCGTCGTACATCGGCTCGGCGGTCAGGTCCTGCTGGTTCATGGGCGGCAGGCCGAGGATCTGCTCGATCGTGCGCACGACGTTGAGCTGGCTGTAGTACGAGTGCACCACCGTGCCGCGCTTGGCGTACGGACTGATGACGAGCGTCGGGTTGCGGTGCCCGTCGACGTGGTCGACGCCGTTCTGGGAGTCGTCCTCGATCACGAAGATCGCGCTGCTCTTCCAGTCCTTGCTGTGCGAGATCGTGTCCACGATGCGCCCGAGCGCGAGGTCGTTGTCGGCGACGTAGGCCTCCGGGCTGATCCCGCCCGGCGAGGTACCGGCGGTGTGGTCAGTCATGAGCCACATCAGGTTCAGGGCCGGCAGGCTGGTGCTCTTCTCCAAGGCCGTGAAGTCGTTCTGGAACATGGCCGCGCGGTACTGGTCCGGGATGTTGAGGTCGAAGTTCGGAAAGTTCGGCTTGGTGATCTTCGCCAGCGACGGGATGTCCGTCTTGGCCTGGTAGGTGCCGAGCGGGTAGTTCAGCGCTCCGGAAGCCGACCCGTCGAGCACCTGCGAGTCGTGCAACCACTTCGTGTAGCTGTTGGCCGCCGTGCCCTTGCCGTTCGCGTCGACGTAGCTGTCGATCTGCTCACCCCAGTTGGTGACGGACTTGCCGTGTGAAAGCGCGTTGTCCCAGATCCAGCCGGTCTTCACGTTCGACATCGGGTCACCCGTTTGGTACGAGCGGGTGTAGCTGCCATACATCTGCTGCATGTAGTTGTTGACGAAAGCCTGGTCCAGCCAGTGGTGTCCCTCGGCCGAGTTCGTGCCGTCGGAGTATAGGTTGTCGATCAGCGGGTAGGTCTTTGCCAGCGCGTGCATGTTCGGCGTGATCTTGCCGCCGAACTGCGCCAAGCTGGGGTCACCGTTGCCGCGAGGATCGTCACCGAGCACCTGGTCATAGGTGCGGTTCTCCTTGACGATCAGGAAGACGTGCTTGATCGTCGACGGGCTGCCGGTACGCAGCGGCACGGCGACGGGCGTCGCCTTGCTGCTGCCCTGCCGGTTGTGCGCCTGCAGCGCGGTCCACTGGTTGTTCTTGAAGACCTGCTGCGTCCACGTCGCCATCTGCTTCGGCGTGGGTGTTGCGATGGTCTGCACCGTGCCGACGAAGTTGTAACCGAGATGCGACGTGGCGGGTCCGGTTCCGACGCCCTGATTGACGGTGCCGTTGGGCCCGACCGAGCCGATGCCCTGCTCACTGGCGATCACCAGCCGGTTGAGCTGGGTGTCGAGTGCGATGCCGCTCGGATACGAGCCGGTCGGGATCAGCCCCTCGAATGCCGGCTGGGTGTACGCGTCCTTGTAGAAGTAGACGGCGACGGCGTTGTCCCGGCCGAGGCTCACCGCGAGGTGCGACTTGTCCAGCATGGTCAGGCCGTTGGGCGACGCGCCGAACGGTGCGCCCGGCGCCGGGTTGGCGACGAACGTTCGGCCCACCTGCTGCTTCGCGGTGTCGATGGTCGTCACCGTGTCGTCGTCGGAGTTCGTCACGAGCAGGTTTGGGCCGACCGCGAGCAGCGCGCTGGGAGCGAGCCCGACCGGGAACGTCTTCACCTGGGTGCCGGTGCCGAGGTCGACCTCGGACACGGTGCCCGTGGACGGCACCGCCTGGTCGTTGTTGGTGACGATCGGCGTGCCGTAGGAGTTGTCGGTCTGGTCGCCGGCCTGGGCCGGCCGGCCGCCCTGGTTGCTGACGTAGGCCTTCCCGTCGACGACCACGACGCTGTTGGGCACGTTGCCTACCGGGATCTGCTTGGTGAGCGTATTGGTCGTCGTGTCGATCACGCCGAGGGTGTTGTTGGCGCTGAGCGTCACGAGCAGGTCGGTGCCGTTCGGCGCCCAGCCGAGGCCGGCCGGAACGGGTTGGCGACCGGAGACACCCGGCAGCTTCACCACGGCCTGGTTGGACAGGGTGCCATCCGCCGCGACGTCGAAGCGGGCCACGCCGCCGGGCTGGGTTGCCCACAGGTGCGTGCCGTCGGCGGAGTACACGATTCCGCCGTTCGCCTTGCCGCCCGTCCCGGTCTGCTGCAGCAGCTTGTGACCGACGAGGTCGAACACCGACACCATCCCGGTGGTCGCGCCGCCGTTGTTCAACGCCGCCGCGGTCTTGCCGTCGGGGCTGAGGGTGAGTCCGAAGGGCCGGCCGTTCTCCTGGATCACGTCACCGACCGGCGTGACGAACTGGTTGGTCTGGGTGAGGTACGAGCCGTCGGGCTGCGCGCCGACGGTCTGGTCTCCGAGCCGCTTGTCGCCGCTGAACAGCCCTTCGGCGCCGGCCATGGCAACGCCGGCCGCGACAACGGCGACCGCTGCCGTCACCGCCACGACCGGGCTGCGAAGCATTCTCTTCCGCATGGGTTGGGCCTTTCCGCTTCTGTCCGGCCGCTCAGCTGATCCTTGAGCGGCCCCTGAAGTTGACCTGGCAAACGGTATGGAACGGACATTTGGATCACGCGAACCGAGAGTGGCCGAAATATGAACAGATTCGTCCTTAACGGAACGCAGTCCAACAGCGCTGTGCCCGGTATCTGGAAAGGTGGACTCATGCCGATTCCGCGCGTGGTGGCCCGGATGAACAGGGCGGGATCGTTCGAGTCGGGTAGACCGGTTTGCACCCGTAATCGTCGCTAGCGACGCCGGGTTAGCGACGAGATTGGGTGCAAAGCCCGCTGATTGATCAACGGCCGGCCGGTCCGCTCCCACCGCCCGGTGCCACGATGAACGGATGCAGGCCTGGGTCGTGGACCATCCCGCACCGATCGACGACGGCCCGCTGCGTCGCGTCGAGCTCGCCGAGCCGGATCCGGGCCCGGGGCAGGTGCGGGTCCGGGTCAGCTGCTGCGGCGTCTGCCGAACCGACCTGCACCTCGCCGAAGGCGACCTTCCCCCGAAGCGGCCGGGCGTGGTCCCGGGTCACGAGGTCGTCGGCCGCGTCGACGCGCTGGGCGACGGGGCCCATCGCTTCGCCCTCGGCGATCGGATCGGCGTGCCATGGTTGGCCGGCACGGACGGCGCCTGCCGTTTCTGCCGACGCGGCGCGGAGAATCTGTGCCTCGCGCCGCGATTCACGGGCTGGGATCTCAACGGCGGCTACGCCGATGCCTGCCTGGTCGACGAGATGTTCGCCTACCGACTGCCGGACGCTCTCGACGACGAGCACGCATCGCCGCTGTTGTGCGCGGGCATCATCGGCTACCGCGCGCTGCTCTGCGCCGCGGTGCCACCCGGCGGCCGACTCGGCATCTACGGGTTCGGTGGCAGCGCGCACCTCACCGCCCAGATCGCGCTGCACCAAGGGCTTCGGGTGCACGTGCTCACCCGTGGCGAGAACAATCGGACACTTGCCGCCGAGCTCGGCGTCGACTCGGTAGGCGACGCCGCGGAGCTAGCGCCCGAGCCGCTCGACGGCGCGATCCTGTTCGCGCCCGCCGGCGAGCTGGTCCCGGTTGCCCTGCGCGCGCTGGACCGTGGGGGCACGCTGGCGGTCGCCGGGATCTGGCTGTCGGACATTCCGGCGTTGAACTACGCCGACGAGCTGTTCCAGGAGCGGCGGCTGCGCAGCGTCACCGCCAACACCCGAAGCGACGGCGAGCAGTTCCTCGCTCTGGCCGAGCGGTTCGGCATCCGCGCCACGACCGTCGCCTATCCGATGGCGCGGGCAGCCGACGCGCTGGCCGACCTCGCCCACGGTCGCTTCAGCGGTGCCGCCGTCCTGCACAACTGAGCTGGAGCTGATCAACTCGCGTTCGCTGCGCGCTTTCGTGTCAAATCGCGCACGAGACGCGAGTTGATCAAGCCAAGCGCGCAGCAGCGGCCAGGTGAGCATGCCGATGGCCAGCGACAGCACGTGCCCCCAGGAGGTCATGTCCCACGAGGTGACGAGGGGGACCATCACGTCGAGGGCAACGGCCAGGACCGCGACGAGGCGAAAACGCGGCGGTACGAAGAGCAATGCGGCACCGATCGCGGTGTACATCGCGTACGAGATGCCGACGTCGAGCTGCCAGGCAGCATCCAGGCTGTCGGCATGCATCAGAATCGCCAGCTGGACCGCGCCCTCGGTGACGAGGCTCGCGATCACGTGCCCGGCCGCTATCACGGCGAGCATGCGCGGCGTCCCGATCCTGCGCTCGAGGACGGCGCAGGCGAGCACGAAGGCGATCAGCTGGTACCTGATCCCATCGGCGGACAGGAACGCGCTGGCGATCAGCGCGACGGCGGGGTGGTGGTACAGGTTGACCAGGTTCGTCGATGCCCAGCGTTCGACGGCCTCGGGATCGGTCGTGCCCCACCGCAGGATCGCCGTGCCGGTCAGCGCCATGGCGAGCAACGAGGTCGTGCCGGGAGCGCGCCGCACGGTGTCCCACGCTACGGTTCCAACTGTCCGGCTGCGTACCGGGGACAGCGCGATCATGCGCGACAGCTTTCCGCAAGCAGCTGTGGCCCGGTCGTGAATCGGTCGCGGTCTGCGTCACAACCGCTTTTCGGACTTGCAAATTTGCGCCAGATTAGTGAGGGTAGCCATACCTAATAACGGAAGGGCGCGCACGTGGATCTGTCCAAGACGTTGCTGCTCGGCTTCATCGCCGGCGTCACAATCGTGCTCGGCTTGCCCATCGGCCGGATCAAGCGGCCGATGCCCGGGCTGCGCCTGTTCCTGAACGCTACCGCCGTCGGCGTGCTGCTGTTCCTCGTCTGGGACGTGCTTTCCGCGGCGTGGGGGCCGGTCGACGGTGCGCTCTCCGCCGTCCACGACCACAGCGGCGGACTCGGGCCGGTGTTCGGGTACGGATCGCTGTTCGCGGGTGGCCTGGCCGTCGGACTGCTGTCGCTCGTGGCCTACGAGCAGTACATGAGCCGCGTGGCTGGACGGGAGACCAAGCCGACGTTCGGTCCGGGCGCCATGTCGGTCTCCGAGGCCGCCGCGCGTACCGGACTGGCCGGCTGGTCGCCGGCCCGTCGGCTCGCGCTGCTGATCGCCGTGGGCATCGGCCTGCACAACTTCGCGGAGGGGCTGGCCATCGGCCAGTCCGCCGCCAGCAACCAGGTCGCCCTCGCGACGCTGCTGGTCATCGGCTTCGCATTGCACAACGCCACCGAGGGCTTCGGCATCGTGGCGCCGCTCGCAGGTGACGTCGACGCCGACGGGGCAGTGCGCCGGCCGACCTGGCCATTTCTGCTCACGCTTGCCCTCATCGGCGGCGGCCCGACATTCATCGGCACGGCGGTCGGCCACGGCTTCAGCAACGAGGCAGTCAGCGTCGTGTTCCTGACCCTCGCCGCGGGCTCCATCATCTATGTCGTCACCCAGCTGCTCGGCGTTGCGGCCAAGGCCAAGCGCGCCGACCTGCTGGCATACGGTCTGCTCGTCGGCCTGCTGGCCGGGTTCATCACCGACGCCGTCGTCACCGCCGCCGGCGTCTAGCTCTCAATGCGCCGTAGTCGGGCGCGCCACGCAGGATCCGGTCGCCCCACCAGTACAGGGCGCTCACCGCGCCGAGCACGAGCGTCACGAGCAGCGCGTTGAGCAGGACCGGGCCGTAGCCGTGGGACGGCACATCGACGAACGGATACGGGTACCACGGCGTGATCGCACCGCGGACGAGGGTGTAGCCGAGCCAGAGCACCGGAAAGACCAGCGACCACGACACGACGCGGGCATCGATCCGCGGACGTGGACCGAACAGCAACCAGCCCACGACCATCATGATCGGGACGATGTAGTGGACGACCGTATTGGTGCTCGTCTCCTGCCAGCCCTTCGGCTCGTGAATGCGTGCCAGCACCGTGGAGTAGACGATGCCGGTGACGGTGATGCCGACTAGCGCATCGAGGCGTAGGACGCGCCACACCGGACCGTCGCGGTCCGGATCGCGGGCCAGCTGGGCCGAGGTGATCCCGGCCAGGATGTTGCTCTGGATCGTGAAGAAGCTGACGAGTCGGAGCAGGCGCCCGGCGAGCGTCGCCCCCGCGAGGCGACCGACTTCGGTGCTGGACGCCGTTGTGGGCACGCGGACGGCAATCCACAGCTGTACGGCCAGCGCGATGACGACCAGCACCGCGATCGTGCCGTGCCACACGCGCGCGACCACGCGCAGAGCGTAGCGGGCTTTAGATCAACTGCCGGCGATTTCCGGGCACCGGGTCAGGCGTGACCGGGTCGCGACCGTGCTCGCCACCGCCGCCGTTTTCCCGGCACCACGGGCACCACGGTTGCAGCCGCCGATGGGTGGAGTACGCCAGGATCAGGTAGATCATCGACGTCTGCACGACCGCCCAACCCACCCGTCCGGCCGGACTGGTCGCGAAGTTCGAGCCGATCAGCACGATCAGGTACGGGATGACGTATCGGCGTTCGGCGCCGGTGTGCGAAACCCAGAACCGACGCCGGTAGCGCGCCGCCATCTCCGACGGGTTGAGCGGCATGGACGTCAGGCAGTGCTCGCACAGTCCCCGGTCGTGGCGCCGCATCATCAGCCAGCTCGCCAGCACGAATGCCACGAGCCCGAGTGAGACGGTGAGCGACAGCGGACCGTACACCGGGCGCAGCCCGAGCACGATAACCGCACCGATCGAGGCCATCAGCAGCTCGGGTGCAAAATGCCCCCACCGCCCCGCGAATCCCCCGGACCCCTGATAAGCATTACTTGTCATGTTGTTCCCCCTGAGGTGATTGTGGCCCCAATCGGCCTACGCCTCAAGCCGATCAGGCGCCGGGCCTTCCGCGGACCTTCCAGGCCACCGCGCCGGCTGCGCCCATGAGCAGGCCGACGGCCAGCAGGACGAGCGGCAGATCGGGTGATCCGGCCGGCTGGGCCGCTCCGGCCGGCACACCGATCGGGAGCGCGGTGGCCGGCGGGGTCGGCGACGCACTCGACGTCGGCGCGACGGCGGCGGTGCTCGGCCCCGCGGCGGCGTTGGCCAGGGCGATCGTCGCCAGCGGGTCACCGACGAGGTTGATCTCGACGGCCCGCACGATGGTCTGGCCGGCCACGACGGGGGTGGCCTGGTCCGGCGTCGCCTTGAGCTGGCTCGTGAACGTGCCGGCCGGCCCGTTGGGCTGGACGTTCGCGCCGATGTCGACCAGCTTCTTGAGCACGGCGCCGATCGGCGCGAGCGGGTTGCCGGTGCCCCCGACCCCGCCGAGGCTGCCGACGAGGCCGTTGATCGCGTTCTCCAGCGTGGTTCGGCCGGACGTCAGCGCCGCGAGGACCGCGGGCAGGGTCGGCACCGCCGCGGCACACGCCGCGAACTGGGCCTGCAGGCTGTCGGTCAGGCCGTTGATCACGTTTTCGATGCCCGTGGTCAGGCCGCCGACGCTCGTCAGGTAGGTCAGCAGGTGGTCGATCAGGTCGGTGTTGGGCGGAAGGCTGCTGAGGTCTCCCAGGTTGAGTTGCTTGAGGAACGCCGCCAGATCGATCGAGATGCCGCCGTTGGTGGCGCTGATGACAATCCCGTTGCCCAGTGAGAGCGAGCTGGGCAGCAGTACCTGGCTCAGGTTGCAGCCGGCCGGCAGGACTCCGTTCAGCAGGCCGGTGATGGTGCCGAGCACGCCGGACGGGTTCAGCGCGGTGGACAGCGTGCTGAGCAGCTGACCGAGCGCAGGCGATTCGAGTCCGAGTCGGAGGCCGGCGATGCCGTACTTCGTGCTGCCCGCCTTACCGACGCCCGTCGGCGTCTGGGCCAGCGCCGACACGGCGCCGACAGTCAACGTGACCCCGCCGAGCGTCGCCGCGGGGCCCACGCCGGGGACGGGCAGACCGCTGGCGAGGGAGCCGGCCGACAGGTCGAAGGTGGTGTCGGCCGGGAACGCGGAATTGTTACCGCCGACCGAGGCGCCACCGGAATTCAGGACGGCGCCGGACCCGGCGTAGGAGTACCCGTCGCTGCGCGCGACGGCCACCTGGTTGGCGGCGCCGAGCGTGATGCCGCCCACCTGGGGCAGCTGGAGCGCACCGGTCAGGGGCGCGTTCAGCGAGCCGAGCAGCGTGGCGTCGAGCGGGTTCTGCGTGCTCGTCGACCCCGGCGCGGTGGCCCGAGCGTCCTTGAGGTCAGCGAGCTGCTGGATCGGGTTACCGCCGACCGCGCCGTCGAGGAAGCGGCCGACCGACTGGGCCAGCGGTGGTGTCGCCGCGACCGCGCCCGGCGCCCCGGCAACCGTGACGGCGGCGACGGTCAGGCCCACGACCAGGGTGCCGCCGATCGCTCGCCCTGACCGTGAGGAGAGCCGGCGGCCGGCCCGCGGTGTCGATCCGGGCCCGGACTCGAAGGTGCTGGTGGGCATGCGTCCCCCTCAGACGGTCGTGCACGAGCCGACGGCACCGGCCGCTCTACGCGAACGTCATGTGGATCAACGAGCCGGCAGTGTGTAGGTTGCGTGAAATTCCGGAGATCGTGCCGCGGAACTCACGCGGTCGGCGTGCCGGGCATTCCGAGCGGGACCGGCCCGGACCGCAACGCCGCCGGTGCCGTGTCCGGCACGGCCGGACGCACGGGGTAGACGGGCGCTACCCGCTCGTAGTGGGCGCCCAATGGCGGTCGCTGGTCCCGCTCGCCCTTGTTGGGCCACCGCGACATCGCCCGCTCGGCTTGCGCCGTGATCGTGAGCGACGGGTTGACGCCGAGATTTGCCGACAGTGCCGATCCGTCGGCGACGTGCAGGCCGTCGTAGCCGAAGAGGCGGTGGTACGGGTCGATGACGCCCGTCTCAGGGGAATCACCGATCGCGCAGCCACCGATGAAGTGGGCCGTCAACGGGATGTTCATGAGGTCGCCCCACGTGCCGCCGGGCATCCCACCCACGTTCTCCGCGAGCTGTCTGGCCGCCGCGTTCGCCACCGGGATCCAGGTCGGGTTCGGCTCGCCGGCCCCCTGGGTCGACGTGAGCCGGCCGCGTCCGAGCCGGCCCTTCTTGCGCAGCACCGTGATCGAGTTGTTCAGCGACTGCATCACCAGCAGGATGATCACTCGCTCGGACCACTTGTGCGGGACGAGCAGCCTGAGCTGAAGCGGGTTGCGCAGCATCGCGGCGACGAGCTGGAACCACCGGTGCCGGCGCGTCCCCCCGTCGGTGAGCAGGGTGTTCAGCAACCCCATCGAGTTGCTGCCCCGGCCGTAACGCACGGGCTCGATGTGGGTGTTCTCGTCGGGGTGCCAGGACGACGTGATCGCTACGCCGGAGGTGTAGTCGTACTTCGGCCGGGGTGTGCGCACGCCGAGGATCGCTTCGGAGTTGGTGCGCGTCAGGTAGCCCAGCCGCGACGAGATCTTCGGAAGCGTCGTCGCCCGCATCTCGTGCAGCAGCTTCTGGGGGTTGTACGTGCCGGCCGCGAAGATCACCTGGT
>JAODNL010000598.1 GCA_025465405.1 Pseudonocardiales bacterium
GACCCCACCGCCGGAACCGTCACCTGCCCGGCCACCAGCCTGGCGCCGGGCCAGTCGATGACCTGCACCGCCCCGGCCCACGTCATCACCGCCGCCGACGTCGCGGCCGGCGGCGTGCACAACGTCGCCACCGCCACCGGAGCCGGAGTGGAGGGGACGACCGTCACCTCCAACCACGGTCAGGCCACCGTCGCCGTCCACCCCGCGCCGGCCCCACCGCTGGCGTCCACCGGCAACGACACCCAGCAGCAACTGACCCTGGTCGGGCTGCTCCTCGGCACCGGATGCATGCTCAGCCTCGCCGGAGCCCGCCGACGCCGCCACGGCTAAAGCGCGGCAAGACGCGACAGGGACACCGTGTGCTCTGGTCGCTGTCTCGGAGGCCGTCGCGCAGGAATATCCCAGCCGGAACCCGTCACACCGCGGTGAGACCGCCGTCGATCACCAGCGCCGCGCCATTCATGAACCTTCCCTTGTCCGAGGCGAGGAAGGCGATCCACTCCTCGACTTCCTCCGGGGTGCCCATTCGGCCGTCGAGCTGGCGCTGTTCCATCCGTTTGCGGGTCGCGACCGGATCCGCGTCGCCTTGCAGGATGCGCCCGATTCCAGGTTCGGTCGACGCCGTCGCAACTCCGCTCGACAAACCCCTACATAGGGGCTACCGCCGGCACAGTATCGCGACGGGGAAGTCCTGACCTTTCAGTACGTCACCGACCCCGAGGCGATAGCAGCGCTTCTGCCGGAACCGCTGCAAGCAGTCAACGACGTCGTGCAGGCGCAGGTGTCGAGATGGGGAGAGGTTCCCGGAGCTGGAAAGTACTTGCATGAATGCAATGTCATGGTCGCGGCACGGTTCGAAGGTGAGAACGGCACCGTAGTTGGTGCGTACTCGCCGTACTTCTGGGTGGAGAGCGACCGGGCGATGGCCGGCGGGAGGGAGTTTCGCGGCCAGCCGAAGCGCATTGCCAGCGTCCGGGTCGAGACGATCGGTGATCTTCATGTCGGACGGGTCATCCACAACGGGTTCGAGATCTTCACCGGAAGCTTGCAGTACAAGGCTCGGACCGAGCTCCTTGGACAGGGTGCGGAGCCGGGTAGACCCGATCACCAATCTGAATCTCAAGATCGTTCACCACATAGACAGCACGCCGGCAATCAGGCAGATAACAGCGCGCGACCTGACTGGAGGGCTTCGTGATCAACTCGCGCATGCTGAGCGCTTTTCGCGAAAATCGCGCAGCTGACGCGAGTTGATCACGGATCGATGCTGGTCTCAGCTCGCGCGCTTGTAGGCCCGCACCGCGAGCGGCGCGAAGATGAGCAGGATCGCCGCGATGCACGCGATGCTCTTCAAGAGGTTGGCCTGGATCGGGCCGCCGAGAGCGAGCGCGCGCATCGTGTCGATGACGTAGGTGACCGGCTGGTTGTTCGCGAACGCCTGCAGCCACCCGGGCATCGTCTTGATCGGTACGAATGCGGAGCTGAGGAATGTGATCGGGAAGAGCCAGATCATGCCGAACGCCTGCACCGACTCCTCGTCCTTGATTGCCAGGCCGGTGTAGGCCGCGATGCAGCAGATCGCCAGGCCGAATACGGTCGCGAGCGCGACCATGCCGATCGCGCCGGCGACGCCGTTCTGGAACCGGAAGCCCACCGCGTACCCGACACCGATGACGATCAGGATCGTCACCAGCATGCGGGCGGTATCGGCGACGAGCCGCCCGGCGAGCACGGCCGAGCGAGCCATTGGCATGGACCGCAGCCGGTCGATGACGCCCTTGCGCAGTTCGGTCGCCAACGCGATCGCCGTGCCGAACGTGGCGAACGCGGCCGTCTGCCCGATGATCCCCGGCATCAGGAAGTTGACGTAGCCGCCGTGCACCTGGACGGGAATCGCGCCGCCGAACACGTAGCGGAACATCAGCACGAACATCACCGGCTGGATGACGGTGAACGCGATGTAGGCCGGCACCCGCATCCACACCATCAGGTTGCGGCGCGTGATCGTCAAGGTGTCGCTGACGGCCCATCGCGCTCGCTGCGCCAGCGGCGGTTCGTCCAGGTGCAGCGTGCTGAGCGCCGTTGCCGCGGTCATGAGCTGGCCTTTCCATCTGGCGCGCGCCCGCGCTTGCGTCCCCGGCCGGCCGGCTCGGGCGTCTCCTCGGCCGCATGGCCGGTGAGGGCGAGGAACACGTCGTCGAGCGACGGCCGCCGCAGCGTCAGACCGCGGGCGGCCACCCCGGCCGCGTCGAGCGCGCGCACGCCGCTGACCAGCGCCTCCGAGCCGCCGCTGCCCACGCCGATGCTGATCCGTCCGGTATCGGCCTCGACGTGCGGCTCACCCTCGCCCAGCGGTGCGATCGCACCCAGCGCGGCGGCCACCTGGTGCTGGTCAGCGACCGTGAACTCGAGGACGTCGCCGCCAACCCGGTTCTTCAACTCCTCGGACGAACCCGCGGCGATCACCAGCCCGCGGTCGATCACCACGATCTCGTCGGCGAGCTCGTCGGCTTCGTCCAGGTATTGCGTGGTGAGCAGCAACGTCGTGCCCTGCGCGACCAGCGATCGGATGACGTCCCACATGGACAACCGCGAGCGCGGATCCAGACCGGTCGTCGGCTCGTCCAGAAAGAGCACCGCCGGGTTGCCGACGAGGCTCGCGGCGAGGTCGAGACGCCGCTGCATGCCGCCGGAGAAACCCTTCGCCGCCCGGTCGGCCGCATCGACGAGGTCGAACTGTTCGAGCAGCTCGGTCGCCCGGGCCCGTGCCTGCGGCCAGGTCAAGTGATACAGCCGGCCGATGATCTCGAGATTCTCGCGCCCGGTGAGCTCCTCCTGGATCGCGGCCGACTGCCCGGCCAGGCCGATCGAGCGGCGCACCGCGGCGGCTTCGCGGACGACGTCATGTCCGTCGACGCGCGCCCGACCGCCGTCGGGGCGCAGCAGTGTGGTGAGGATCCGAACCGCTGTGGTCTTGCCCGCTCCGTTCGGGCCGAGAACACCCAGCACAGTGCCGCGGCGCACGGCCAGATCGATGCCGCGTAAAGCCTTGACATCGCCGAAGGACTTGGTCACCCCTTCCGCGAGGATCGCCGTCTCGGAATCGGTGCCGGCCACCGCCCACCCCTGTCTGAAGTCCGTGCGGAATCGTCAACCGCAACCTATCGGCTGGCTACGACCGACGCAGGCAGTTTCGCGACCAGCGGATCGGACCCTCGCCGTTGTCACGTGCGCCGCGACTTGTCCGCGCAGCGGTTCAGCCGGCCTCGCGGAACCAACCCTGGGACCGGCGAACGCTCAATCCGGGGGCGCTGATGGCTGCGGCGATGACGGGTGTGAAGCCGTCTCACGAGCTCCCAACCGACCCTGCGACTGAACATCGGCGTCACAGCCTCGGTAACCCAGAATGGCCCGGCTCCGATTACGTATCGTGCGGGCCGTCCCACGTTGTCGATCAACCTCGCCGAAGGAGCACCGCCAGATGTCAAACGCCAATCTCCGTGGCGAGTACCTGCGCCTGCGCGAGAACGCGGACGAGAAACGCCAAGACCGCGACGCCCTCGGCTCGCCAGCCGCTCCGTACGGAACTCGGGATCACATCGGCGCGAACGATGCGGCGACTCGAGAGCGCTGGCACCGGCTCAACGATGAAATGATCGATTTGGAGCGGCGGCGGGACGAAGCGCTCGACCGGCTTCGCGAGAGCCGGCACGTCAGGGACGAAGACGGGTGGGCGGATCAGAGCTCGACCAGGACGGATCTCTAGAAGCTGGTGACCGATCTCCAGACGTCCGGCGGCCTCGCCGTCGGCTGACAGTTCCCTGGGCTGCGCCCAGGCGGGTCCTGCTCACACGCTGACCCGGTCAGTTCGGAACATGTCGGTCGGGCCTGTTAGACAGGATGAGTGACCGGACTGCGGGATCTGACCGAGCTTCGCGCCGAGGCGCAGCGGCATCTGCGGGCCCTGGCCGGCGAGGGCGCGGTCCTGCACGCGGATCAGTGGACTGCGATCGCGGCGCTGGTGGCTGACCGTCGTCGGGCGTTGGTCGTGCAGCGCACCGGGTGGGGCAAGTCGGCGGTGTACTTCGTCGCCACCGCACTGCTGCGGGCACAGGGCAGCGGGCCGACGGTGATCGTCTCACCGCTGCTGGCCCTTATGCGCAACCAGATCGCCGCGGCCGAACGGGCCGGCATCCGGGCAGTGACGATCAACTCGACGAACATCGACGAGTGGCAACGCGCGTACGCCGACGTGGCGCGCGGTGACGTCGACGTTCTGCTGCTGTCGCCGGAGCGTCTCAACAATCCGGACTTCCGCGACAACGTCATGCCGCAGCTCGCGGCGACCTGCGGCCTGCTGGTCGTCGACGAGGCCCACTGCATCAGCGACTGGGGCCACGACTTCCGGCCGGACTTCCGCCGGCTGCGCACGCTACTGCCGGAGCTTCCCGACGGCATTCCCGTGCTGGCGACCACAGCCACCGCCAACACGCGGGTCGTCGAGGACGTCGCCGACGTGCTCGGGCTCGGTCAGGGCACCGCTGACGGCGTACTCGTCCTGCGTGGCAGCCTGGAGCGCGAGTCGCTGCACCTCGGCGTGCTCAGGCTGCCGACGACCGCGCACCGTTTGGCGTGGCTGGCCGAGAACCTCGGCACCCTGCCCGGCTCGGGGATCATCTACACGCTCACCGTCGCGGCGTCGGAGGAGGTTGCCGCCTACCTGCGCGGGCGCGGATTCGCGGTGGCCTCGTACTCCGGCCAGACCGAGCAGACCGAACGGCTGGCCGCCGAGGACGATCTGATCAACAACCGGGTGAAGGCGCTCGTGGCGACCTCGGCGCTGGGGATGGGGTTCGACAAGCCGGACCTCGGCTTCGTGATCCATTTCGGCGCGCCGGCCTCGCCGATCGCGTACTACCAGCAGGTGGGTCGAGCCGGGCGCGGCGTTGACCAGGCCCAGGTGATCCTGCTGCCGGGCCCGGAGGATCAGGCCATCTGGGACTACTTCGTCTCGGTCGGCTTCCCCGCCGAGGAGCACGTTCGCACGGCGCTGCGCACGCTCGCCGCGGAGCGCGGCCCGATGAGTACGGCCGCGCTCGAGACCCGCGTCGAGCTGTCGCGTTCCCGGCTCGAGACGATGCTCAAGGTGCTCGACGTCGACGGTGCGGCCAAGCGGGTACGTGGTGGGTGGATCGCCACCGGCGCCGAATGGGAGTACGACGCGGACCGTTACGTCAGGGTCGCCCGCGTTCGCCAGGACGAGCAGAGCGCGATGCGCGACTACGTGAGCACCACCGGGTGCCGGATGCGCTACCTGCGTGCGCAGCTCGATGACCCGGAGGCCGTCGACTGCGGGCGCTGCGACAACTGCGGCGGGCTCACGCTGAGCGCCGACGTCGGTGAGCAGGCAGTCTCGTCGGCCTCGGCCGTGTTGGGGCGTCCGGGTGTGCCCTTCGACCCGCGGCGGATGTGGCCGACCGCGATGCCCGGTCTGGGCGTCGAGGTCCGGGGCAAGGTGCCGCCGGGAGAGCAGGCCGAGACCGGCCGGGCAATCGCGCGGCTTACCGATCTCGGCTTCGGGTCGCGGCTGCGGTCACTGCTCGCGGCTGACGCGGCTGACGCCCCCGTACCCGACGACCTGGTGAAGGCCTGCGTACAGGTGCTCGCCTCGTGGGGCTGGGCGCAGCGTCCCACGGCCGTGGTGCACATCGGCTCGGGCCGGCGGCCTGTGCTCATTGCCGATCTTGCGGCTCGGCTGGCCGGGATCGGGCGCCTGAGCGACCTCGGCAGTGTCGCCCATGTCGGGCGCTCGTCAACCGGACGCACCAACAGCGCGCTACGGCTGCGCGACGTGTGGGATTCCTACCAGGTATCCGACGCGCTTGCCTCGCAGGTGAACGGGCAGCCGGTGCTTCTCGTCGACGACTTCTTGGACACCGGCTGGACGTTCACCGCCGTCGCCCGGTTGCTCCGCCGGGCCGGTGCGGGGCCGATCTACCCGTTTGCGCTCGCCCTCGCGGCTTGAGAGCCGGTTGATCGATTCGGCGCGCTATTGCAGCAGGACCCGGCGCATCCGCCGCAGCGCCCACCACGTCGCGAGCGAACCCATCACGAACAGGTACACCACGGGTACGAGCAGCTGATGATCGACCTGGCCGAGCGCCGGACGGCGCAGCAGCTCGATGCCCTGGTACAGCGGCAGGCACTCCACCGCCAGCTGCACCGGCCGTGGGTAGACGCCCAGCGGGTAGAACGTCGTCGCGAACAGGTACATCGGCAGCATCACGAGCTGGATCAGCTGGAAGTCGGAGAAGTCGCGGAGGTAGGTCGTCACGGCGAGCCCGGCGGCCCCGAACGCATAGCCGACCAGCAGCGCGCCGGGGATCGCGAGCACGATGCCCGGCGAG
>JAODNL010000599.1 GCA_025465405.1 Pseudonocardiales bacterium
ACCGGCGAGGCCCGCGAGGTGCACCATGTCGCCCTGCTGATCGGCTACGGCGCCGCAGCGGTGAATCCGTACCTCGCGTTCGAGTCGATCGACGACCTCGTCCGCAGTGGCGCGATCACCGGGCTGACCGCCGAGCAGGCGATCAAGAACTACGTCAAGGCGCTGAGCAAGGGCGTGCTCAAAGTGATGTCCAAGATGGGCATCTCGACGATCGCGTCCTACACCGGTGCGCAGGTGTTCGAGGCGTTCGGGCTGGCGCAGCCGCTGGTCGACGAGTACTTCGGCGGCACGCCGTCGCGGCTGGGTGGGGTCGGCCTCGACGTGCTCGCGGCGGAGTCGGCGGCGCGGCACGCCTCCGCCTACCCGCTCGTCCCGACGTCACGCGCGCACCGGCGCCTCGACGTCGGCGGCGAGTACCAATGGCGCCGCGAGGGCGAGTTGCACCTCTTCAACCCGGAGACGGTCTTCCTGCTGCAGCACGCCACCCGGCAGCGCCGGTACGAGCTGTTCCGCGAGTACACGGAGAAGGTCGAGGCGCTCAACCGCGCCGGCGGCACGCTGCGTGGCCTGTTCGAGTTCCGCGCCGACCGCCGTCCGATTCCGATCGAGGAAGTCGAGCCGGTGTCGTCGATCGTCACCCGGTTCGCCACGGGCGCGATGTCCTACGGATCCATCTCCGCAGAGGCGCACGAGACCCTCGCGATCGCCATGAACCGGATCGGCGGCCGCTCCAACTGCGGCGAGGGTGGCGAGGACGCGCGCCGCTTCACCCCCGACGAGAACGGCGACCTGCGCCGCAGCGCCGTCAAGCAGGTGGCCTCCGGACGGTTCGGCGTGACCAGCCACTACCTCGTCAACGCCGACGACATCCAGATCAAGGTCGCCCAGGGTGCCAAGCCGGGTGAGGGTGGGCAGTTGCCCGGTTTCAAGGTCTACCCATGGATCGCACGCACCCGGCACTCGACACCCGGCGTCAGCCTGATCTCGCCGCCCCCGCACCACGACATCTACTCCATCGAGGATCTCGCGCAGCTCATCCACGACCTGAAGAACGCGAACTCGCAGGCGCGAGTGCATGTCAAGCTCGTCGCCGAGGCCGGCGTCGGGACGGTCGCCGCGGGCGTGTCCAAGGCGCACGCCGACGTCGTGCTGATCTCCGGTCATGACGGCGGCACCGGCGCCGCGCCACTGACCTCGCTCAAGCACGCCGGCCTTCCCTGGGAGCTCGGGCTGGCCGAGACACAGCAAACGCTGGTGCTCAACGGCCTGCGCGATCGGATCACCGTGCAAGTCGACGGTGCGATGAAGACCGGGCGCGACGTCGTGGTGGCCGCACTGCTGGGCGCCGAGGAGTACGGCTTCGCCACAGCTCCGTTGATCGTCTCCGGCTGCGTGATGATGCGGGTCTGCCACCTCGATACCTGCCCGGTCGGCGTCGCGACCCAGAACCCGGTCCTGCGCGAGCGGTTCACCGGCCGGCCCGAGTTCGTCGTCACGTTCTTCGAGTACGTCGCGGAGCAGGTGCGCGAGATTCTGGCCTCGCTCGGGTTCCGCTCACTGGACGAGGCGATCGGCCACGTCGAGATGCTCGACACGAGCCGGGCGATCGAGCACTGGAAGTCCGACGGGCTGGACCTGGCGCCGATCCTCGCCGTGCCACAGACGCCTTACGAGCCCGCGCTGAAGAAGGCCCGCGAGCAGGACCACGGACTCGACGCGGCGCTGGACAACACCCTGATCCAGCTGTGCGAAGGTGCGCTTCTCGATGCTGCCCCGGTCAGGCTCGAACTGCCGGTGCGTAACGTCAACCGCACCGTCGGCACGATGCTCGGTTCGCTCGTCACCCGGCGCTACGGCGCGGACGGGCTGCCGCCCGGCACGATCGACGTGACGTTCCGGGGATCGGCGGGCCAGTCGTTCGGCGCGTTCCTCCCTCGCGGTATCACGCTGCGGCTGATCGGCGACGCGAACGACTACGTGGGCAAGGGCCTGTCCGGCGGGGTCGTGGCGGTGCGCCCCGACGAGGCCGCGCCGTTCGCCGCCGAGCGCAATGTCATCGCCGGCAACGTCATCGCCTACGGCGCGACGAGCGGCGAGATCTACCTGCGCGGCGTGGTCGGCGAGCGCTTCTGCGTGCGCAACTCCGGTGCGACGGTGGTCGCGGAGGCTGCCGGCGATCATGCGCTCGAGTACATGACCGGCGGCGTCGCCGTGATCCTCGGCCCGACCGGTCGCAACGTCGGCGCCGGGATGTCGGGCGGGCACGCGTTCGTGCTCGACCTTGATCCGTCGCTGGTGAACGACGAGCTCGTGGATGTCGAGGCGGTCGGCGCCGAAGAGCGCCTCATGTTGCGCGATGTCGTCGAGCAACACGCGAACTACACAGATTCGGCCGTCGCGGCAGGGCTGCTGGCTGACTGGCCGACGGCGGTGGAGCGGTTCAGCGCGGTCGTACCGCGTGACTTCCGGCGGGTGGTCGACGCGACGCGCCGCGCACGGGCAGCCGGGCAGGACGTCGACGCCGCGGTGATGGCTGCCGCACGGAGCTGACCCGCCGCTCGCACGTCACGATGCGCGGCGGCCCAGTCCGGCGAACATCGTCGCGAAGATCGTCGGTCCGATCGCGCCGACGCGATCCAGGGCTGCGTCCCACCGGCCGAGATCCGTACGGGTCGCCACTCCGGCCGCGACCATCGCCTCGCGGGCTGCCCACGCGGGCGGGCGCAGTCCGGGCGGCGGCTTGATGATGTTATAGCGGCCGCGGTATTCGATCACGTCCAGGCCGGCGGCGGTGAGCAGTTCGTCCAGGCGCAACCCCACCTGCAGGTCGTTGCCCCTCCCGGCGTGGAACCGGTGATACTTCTCGGCCATGTCCTCAAGGTCGGGGTCGGCCGGGCGAATGCGCATTCCAGGCCCGTCG
>JAODNL010000610.1 GCA_025465405.1 Pseudonocardiales bacterium
AGCACCGCCGAGGCGACCCGAGCACTGGACCCGGATGCCCTTGACGCCCGGGCTCTTCAGAGTCGACTGCATGCTCTTGCGCATCGCGCGCCGGAAGCTGACCCGGTTGGACAGCTGCTCGGCGACACCCTGCGCCACCAGCTGCGCGTCGCCCTCGGGGTTCTTAACCTCGAGGATGTTCAGCTGGACCTGCTTCTGGGTGAGCTTCTCCAGCTCGCCGCGGATCCGGTCGGCCTCGGCGCCGCGGCGGCCGATGACGATGCCAGGGCGCGCGGTGTGGATGTCGACGCGCACCCGGTCTCGCGTGCGCTCGATCTCGACCTTCGCGATACCCGCACGCTCCATGCCCTTGGTCATGAGCCTGCGAATCGCGACATCTTCCTTGACGTACTCCGCGTACTGCTTGTCGGCGAACCACCGGCTCTTCCAGTCGGTGGTGATGCCGAGGCGGAACCCGTTGGGGTTGACTTTCTGACCCATTAGCGGGTCCGTCCCTTCTGTGCTGTCCGGCGCGACCGCGCCACGTCGACGCTCTCGACCTCGATCGTGATGTGGCTGGTGCGCTTGCGGATGCGGTAGGCCCGCCCCTGCGCGCGCGGCTGGAATCGCTTGAGCGTCGGACCCTCGTCGACGTAGGCACGCGAGACGATCAGCGTCTCGGGGTCCAGCGAGAAGTTGTGCTCGGCGTTGGCGATCGCACTCGCCAGCACCTTGGCGACCGGCTCGCTGGCCGCCTGCGGCGCGAACTTGAGCACCGACAGTGCCTGGCTCGCCGGCAGATCGCGGATGAGCTCGATGACGCGACGCGCCTTCATCGGCGTCACACCGACGTGGGTCGCCCGCGCGAACGCGGTGCGCACCTCGCCGGTGTCGCCGGTGTCAGAAACTGGACTAGCCATCTCTTCTCTCCGTTACCTGTCAGCCGCGCCGGGCACGACGGTCGTCCCTGATGTGGCCCTTGAAGGTCCGCGTCGGGGCGAACTCGCCGAGCTTGTGGCCGACCATGCCCTCGGTCACGAACACCGGGACGTGCTTGCGACCGTCGTGGACGGCGATCGTGTGCCCGAGCATGTCCGGGATGATCGTCGAGCGCCGCGACCAGGTCTTGATCACGTTCTTGGTGTTCTTGTCGTTCTGGTCGTCGACCTTCTTGAGCAGGTGGCCGTCGACGAACGGACCCTTCTTCAAACTCCGTGGCATGGTTCCAGACCCCTTTGTGGGCTCAGCGCTTCTTGTTTGTCTTGCGGCGGCGGACGATAAGTGCGTCGCTGGCCTTCTTGTGGCGCGTGCGACCCTCCGGCTTGCCGGCCG
The DNA here is from genome assembly GCA_025465405.1 of Pseudonocardiales bacterium. Taxonomy (GTDB): domain Bacteria; phylum Actinomycetota; class Actinomycetes; order Mycobacteriales; family Jatrophihabitantaceae; genus RYN-117. The sequence goes on from JAODNL010000610.1 coordinate 1,312, forward strand.
GGTTCACCGGGTGGCGACCGCCGGACGTCTTGCCCTCACCACCACCGTGCGGGTGGTCGACCGGGTTCATGGCCACACCGCGGACGGTCGGGCGCTTGCCCTTCCAGCGCATGCGGCCGGCCTTACCCCAGTTGATGTTCGACTGCTCGGCGTTGCCGACCTCGCCGACGGTCGCGCGGCAGCGCATGTCGACGTTGCGGATCTCGCCGGACGGCATGCGCAGCTGCGCGTACGGGCCGTCCTTCGCGACGAGCTGCACGCTGGTTCCCGCCGAGCGCGCGATCTTCGCCCCGCCGCCAGGGCGCAGCTCGATCGCGTGGACGACGGTGCCGACCGGGATGTTGCGCAACGGCAGCGCGTTGCCCGGCTTGATGTCCGCGCTCGGTCCGTTCTCGATGCGGTCGCCCTGCTTCAGCAGCCGCGGCGCGAGAATGTAGCGCTTCTCGCCGTCGGCGTAGTGCAGCAGTGCGATGCGGGCGGTGCGGTTCGGGTCGTACTCGATGTGCGCGACCTTCGCCGGTACGCCGTCCTTGTCGTGCCGCCGGAAGTCGATCACGCGGTACGCGCGCTTGTGCCCGCCGCCCTGGTGCCGGGTCGTGATCTTGCCCTGGTTGTTACGACCACCCTTGCTGTGCAGCGGGCGTACCAGCGACTTCTCCGGGGTGTCCCGGGTGACCTCGGCGAAGTCGGCCACCGAGGCACCGCGGCGACCCGGGGTCGTGGGCTTGTACTTACGAATAGCCATCGTCAGCTACCAATCTGGCCGAAGACGTCGATCCGGTCGCCCTCACGGAGCGTCACGACCGCGCGCTTGATGCTCTTGCGCTGGCCGTAGCCGAATCGGGTCCGCTTGCGCTTGCCCTGCCGGTTGAGGGTGTTGACGTCGGTGACCTTGACGTTGAACACCTTCTCCACGGCGATCTTGATCTGGGTCTTGTTGGCGAGCGGGTGCACGTCGAAGGTGTACTTGTTCTCGTCCAGCAGGCCGTAGCTCTTCTCCGAGATCACCGGAGCGAGCAGCACGTCGCGAGGATCCTCAAACATCAGTTCTCCTCCTGATCCGCGGCGCCGTCGTCGCCAGCCGTGTCCTCAGCTGCTGTGTCCTCGGCGACTGCCTTCTTCGGCGCGGCCTTCTTCGCCGCCGGCTTCTTGTCGACGTTCACCGGCTCGTCGACAATCTCGACATTGACCGGCTCGTCGACAACCTCGTCGACAACCTCGATGTCGGCCTCGGCGCTGGTGGCCGAACCCTTAGCGGACCGGCCGGTGGCCGGACCCGCGAGGAAGGCCTCCAGCGCGGCCTGCGTGAACACGACGTCGTCGCTGATCAACACGTCGTAGGTGTTCAACTGGCCGGGCTCGAGCAGGTGAACCTCAGGCAGGTTGCGCAGGCTCTTCCAGGTCTGCTCGTCGGAGCGCTCGGCAACGACCAGCACGTGCTGCGCTCCGCTGACCTTCGCCAGCGTCTCGGCGGCCGCCTTCGTGGACGGTGCATCGCCCGAGACGAGCGACGTGACCACGTGCAGCCGGTCGTTGCGAGCCCGGTCGGACAGGGCGCCACGCAGGGCGGCGGCCTTCATCTTCTTCGGGGTGCGCTGGTCGTAGCTGCGCGGGTGCGGACCGTGCACGACGCCGCCACCCGCGAACTGCGGCGCGCGGGTCGAGCCCTGGCGGGCCCGGCCGGTGCCCTTCTGGCGGTACGGCTTCTTGCCACCGCCGCGGACCTCGCCGCGAGTCTTC
>JAODNL010000020.1 GCA_025465405.1 Pseudonocardiales bacterium
ATGCAGATGTATCGCGGTGAGATCCTGGCCGTGATCGGTCCGAACGGGGCCGGTAAGACCTCGTTGTTCAACTCGCTGACCGGCGTCTACACCCCTCAGCAAGGCAGGGTGACGCTCGTCGGACGACCGGGGGACCAGCCGACCAGCGTGATCGGGAAGAAGACCCACGTCGTCAGCCATCTCGGCGTCGCCCGGACGTTCCAGAACATCAGGTTGTTCCCGGCGCTCACGGCCCTCGAGAACGTCAAGGTCGGCATCGAAACCCGGCAGAGGGCGGGTCCGGTCTCGGCGATGCTGGGCCTGCCGTGGGAGCGCCGGGAGGAGAAGGAGAGCACCGTGCAGGCGCTGGCGCTGCTGCGCGATGTCGGGCTGGACGGCAAGGAGAACGACCTGGCCGGATCTCTCGCCTACGGAGAGCAGCGGCGGCTCGAGATCGCCCGGGCGCTGGGCACGAACCCCGGCGTCCTGCTGCTGGACGAACCGGCCGCCGGTACGAACCCGGTCGAGAAGCGGGATCTCGCCGAGCTCATCGCACGAATCAACCGGGAACGCAACATCAGCGTGCTGCTGATCGAGCACGATATGAAGCTGGTGATGTCGATCGCCGATCGGATCGTCGTGCTGAACTTCGGCGAGAAGATCGCCGAAGGGACACCACACGAGATCCAGCGCGATCCGGTGGTCGTCGCCGCCTATCTGGGCACGTCCGCGGACGAGGCGCAGACACAGGCCCAACAGCAGCCTGACGTGCACCTGATCGACACCGATGCCCCCAGCTACGACGTCAGCCATGTCACCGAGGGGTCCGCAGATGAGTGAGCCGCGCGAACTTCTTCGCGTCACCGACATCGAGGTGCGCTACGGCGCCATCCGGGCGCTCAAGGGCGTGTCGTTCACGGTCGGCGAAGGTGAGGTCGTCGCCCTGCTCGGGGCCAACGGTGCGGGCAAGACCACGACGCAGAAGACGATCTCGGGAATGTTGCGTCCGGCCGTCGGGTCCATCACCTTCGAGGGTCGACGGATCGACGGGATCCCCGCGCACGAGCTGATCGGGCTGGGCATCTGCCACGTGCCCGAAGGCCGCCACGTGTTCCCGCGGATGACGGTGCACGAAAATCTCGAGATGGGTGCGTTCCGTTTCAAGCGGGTCGATTCCGCCGACCTCGAACGCGTTCTCGAGCTGTTCCCGCGGTTGAGGGAGCGGATCAAGCAGCAGGCCGGGACGCTGTCCGGCGGCGAGCAGCAGATGCTGGCAATCGGCCGCGCCCTGATGGGCAAGCCGCGGCTGCTTCTGCTCGACGAGCCCTCGATGGGGCTGGCGCCACTGATCGTCGCGCAGATCTTCGAGATCGTCCGAGAGATCAACACGACCGGCGTGACCGTCCTGGTGGTCGAACAGAACGCCGCTCAGGCACTCACACTGGCCGACCGTGGATACGTGCTCGAGACCGGGGAGATCGTTTTGGAGGGCACCGGACGGGAGCTGCTCGCCGACGACCGCATCCGGGCGGCCTATCTGGGCGAGGAAATCGCGGCATCATAGCCATCCGCCGGGCATGCGGCCAAGATCTGATACAGGTACTTGCCACTCGGTCAACCCGCGCGCAACCGGGGTGTCCGGGCACTCTATGGTTGCGCCTGCAGCCATTTTCCCGCCCGACCACAAGTCCGAGCCCGGGAGACCATTGCAGTGTCGCGAGCCAACGTTCGAGTGCGCCCAGTCGATCTCGGTGACGTCTCCGATCTCGTGGAGCTGACCCGCTCGGTTGACTTCTCCTCCGGTGTGTTCAGCGGCCGGCCGCTGCTGGATTCCGCGTCCGACCACCTGGCGCAGCGGTTCACCGAGATCATCGACGAAGGCGGCCGCACCCTGCTGGTGGCCGTGGACGACACCGCGGGAGTTGTCGGCCTGCTCGTGGCGCGGCGCGACGAGATCGGTGCCATCGACCTGACTCCGGTGCTGCATGTCACCCACCTGCTGGTCACACCGAAATTCCGTCGCCGCGGCGTGGGCCGCACGCTGCTGACCGCGGCGGTGCATCTGGCCGAGGAGTGGGGCATCGATCACCTGCTCGGCACGGCTGCCGCCGGCTCGCGCGAAGGCAACCGCTACCTGGCCCGCCTCGGCTTCGCGCCGCTGGTCGTGCACCGCGTGGCGTCGACGAGCGTGCTGCGGCGATCACTCGGCATGGCCGAGGCGCCCGAGCGGATGGCCGTCGTGCGCCGTGCGCGGCTGGTTCGCGGTGGCCGGTCGGCCCTGGCCGCGCGGACGGTCCGCCGCGGCGCCTGACCCGGAGTGGGCTGTCACCGGTCGGCCCTAGACTCGGCCCCGTGACGGCGCCGCAGACCCCGAAATTGCTCCTGCTGGACGGGCACTCCCTCGCCTACCGCGCGTTCTTCGCACTTCCGGTCGAGAACTTCTCCACGACGACCGGGCAGCCGACCAACGCCGTCTTCGGCTTCACCTCGATGCTGATCAACCTGCTGCGAGACGAGGAGCCGAGCCACCTGGCGGTGGCGTTCGACGTCTCACGGCAGACGTTCCGCAGCGAGGCCTACGCCGAGTACAAGGCCGGCCGGCAGGAGACCCCTACGGATTTCCGCGGACAGGTCACGCTGATCCGCGAGGTGCTCGACGCGCTGCGCATCCGGTCGCTGGCGGTCGAGCGCTACGAAGCCGACGACGTCATCGCCACGCTCACCACCGAGGCCACCGCGGCCGGCATGCAGGTGCTCATCTGCACCGGCGACCGCGACGCGCTGCAGCTGGTCAGCGATCAGGTCACCGTCCTGTACCCGCGCAAGGGCGTAAGCGAGCTCACCCGGTTCACCCCGCAGGAGGTGGATTCGAAGTACGGCCTGACACCGCAGCAGTACCCGGACTACGCGGCCCTGCGCGGTGATCCCAGCGACAACCTGCCTGGCATTCCCGGCGTCGGGGAGAAGACCGCGGCCAAGTGGGTGCGCGAATACGGATCCCTCGACGCGCTGGTCGCAGGGGTGGACACGGTCAAGGGCAAGGTCGGCGACGCGCTGCGCGAGCATCTCGGCAGCGTCGTGCGCAACCGGATGCTGACCGAGCTGGTGCGCGACGTGGATCTCGACGTCCATGTCGACCAGCTCGAACGGGCGCAGTGGGATCGCGACGAGGTACACGCGCTGTTCGACGACCTGCAGTTCCGCGTGCTGCGCGAGCGGTTGTTCGCGACGGTTCAGGCCGCCGAGCCGGAGGCCGAGGAGGGCTTCGACGTCGCCGTCACCAGGCTCGGTGTCGACGAGGTCGAACAGTGGCTGGACGAGCACGCCCGCGACGGGTCCCGCGCGGGCCTGGCCTTCCGCGGCCAGTGGGGCCGCGGAACCGGCACGCTCACCGGCATCGCGATCGCGACATCCGACGGCGCGGCCGCGTACGTGGCTCCGGAGCTGCTCAGTCCCTCCGACGA
>JAODNL010000023.1 GCA_025465405.1 Pseudonocardiales bacterium
CGGATCGTCACCGTTCCGCTCGCCAATCCCGCCACCGGCACGGTGCCCGACGTGCGCGCGATCGCCGACCTCGCGCATAGGCACGGCGCGCTAGTGGTGGTCGATGCCGGCGCGGCATTACCGCATCTGCCGTTGGACATGGCCGCACTCGGCGCCGACCTGCTTGCGATCTCGGCGCCGACATTCGGTGGTCCCACCGTGGCCGCGCTCGTCGCCCGGGCGGGGCTGCTGCTCGAGATGGACGGCGACGTGCACGAGCCGGTGCCGCAACGGTTCGAGCTCGGCCCGCTGCCGGTCGAGCTGCTCGATGGCGTCACTGCCGCGGTCGACCATTTGGCCGATCTCGACGAGCGGGCGACAGGCACGCGGCGCGAGCGCATCGTGACGTCGCTGACGGCGGCCGGTGACTACGAGCGCTCGCTCTACGAACGCCTCGACGAGGGTTTGCGAGGGCTGCCCGGCGTGACCGTCCTCGGGACCGCGTCCGATCGCCTTCCCATGGCCGCATTCACGATGGCGCGCCACACGCCGGACCAGGTCGGGGATTTCCTGCAGCGCCGGAGCGTGTCGGTGTGGACCGGCCCGAGCGGAGTCACCGAGCTCATGGCTGCGGTCGGCGCGGACGAGCTGGGCGGTGCCTCGTTCATCGGGCTGATGCCGCACACGGCGGCCAAGGAGATCGACCAGTTGCTGGCGGTGCTGGACGAGCTCACGTCCTGAGCCACGGCGTCCTGCGTCAGGCCGGTCCCAGTAGAGACACCAGCCGGAACAACGGAAATGCGATCGTGCGCATCAGCCAGTACACGATGCCTGAGCCGAGTACGACCGCCGCGACCATGACTGCGACGAGGATCGCGAGCGTCCGCGAGGACGTCGCCGTCGCTGCGCTGCTGGCCGATTGGATAGAACGCTCGCCAAGGGTCTGAGCCGTCGTGAGCGACTGCTCGTAGCTCTTGCGTAGCTCTCGATCCGGTCCCAATGACGCCGCGATCGCGCTCTCGTGGTGGCCCGCCCGGAACGTCGCGAACTCGGCGTTGACGGCCTGAAGCCAGTCCTCGAAACCGGAGCGGGCCTGAGCGACCGCGTCGCGCTGGGCCGGGCCGCCGGCCGCCTCCCGCGCCTGGGTGAAGGCCGAGCGCACGTCACTCGCGCGGTGATCGGCCTCGCGGATGTACGTCCCGTCCCCACTCAGCAAGAATCCGCGTTGGTCATTGGCAATTCCCTTTGCGTTCAGCGCCGCCGTCGCCACCGCACTCGCATACGGCACGTCCCGATCTTCGAGTCTGTTCTGATCGTGCCGAAGCGCAACGACCATGATCAACGAGAAGAGCACCGTCACCACGGCCAGGGCCAGCACGCCGCCCATGCCGAACAGCACCTGATAGCCCAACGGTGGACGATGTTTCCTTTTCCGCGTCAACGGTGGGACAGCGACCTCGTCAGGCATGACGTCTCCTCGCTGGAGTACGAGCGGCTCGATGACGAGCCTGACACCGTGGGGTTCTGGCGTCGAGACGCACAAATCGGACGGAGCGGATTCAGGCGATCGGTACGAGGGCGCCGATCTCTCAGGTCCTGAGCAAGACCTTCCCGATGTGCTCACTGGACTCGACCAGCCGATGCGCTTCGACGGCGTCGTCCAAGGTGAGGATGCGGTCGATGATCGGCCGCACCTCACCGGACTCGATCAGCGGCCACACCGCGTGGACGGTCTCCGCGACAATCGCGGCCTTCTCCAGCGGCGGCCGGCCGCGCAGCCCGGCCGCTTGCACTGTCGCCCGCTTGGCCATCAGCACACCGAGATCGAGCTCGCCGGTGCGGCCGCCCTGCAGGCCGAGCACGATGAGCCGGCCGCCGACGGCCAGGGAGCGCACGTTGCGCGGCAGGTAGACCGCGCCCATGTTGTCCAGGATCACGTCGACGCCGGCGCCCTCGGTCGCGGCGAGCACCCGTTCGTCAAAGACCTCGTCGCGATAGTTGATGGCGACCTCCGCGCCGATGTCGCGGCAGAAGGCGACCTTGCGCGGTGTGCCGGCGGTGGTGAAGACGCGGGCACCGCGCTGGTGCGCGAGCTGGATGGCCATCGTGCCGATGCCGCTCGTGCCACCGTGCACGAGTATCGCCTCGCCCGGTTGCAGCCGACCGGCGCTCGCACGGAAGACCATCGACCAGACGGTGCACGTCGCTTCCGGCAGCGCCGCGGCGTCGACCAGCGGCGTGCCGCGGGGTATCGGCATGAGCTGGCCGATCGGTACCGCAACCATCTCGGCGTAGCCCCCGCCGGCCAGCAGCGCACACACCTCGTCGCCCACGTTCCAGCCCGCGACGCTGTCGCCGAGCGCGGCGATCGTGCCCGAGCACTCCATCCCCAGGTACGGGGACGCGCCCGGCGGTGGTGGGTAGTTGCCCTGTCGCTGCAGGAGGTCGGCGCGATTCACGGCCGTCGCGGCAACCCGGACGAGCACCTCGCCGGCGTCGGGTTCCGGGTCCGGGACCTCTTGCACCTCAAGGACCTCTGGATCACCGGGCTCGGTGATGACGACGGCGCGCATCGTGCGACCGTATCGCGACGGCCGGCCGCACCGCGCGCGGCGTCGGTGTCTGGTATCCGAGACGCGGTGCACCGGACCTGGCGCCGACGAGGAGCGCGCGAGCACAGTACGGGCATGCAGCGCGTAACCGTCGGCGTCGGTCCGCTCACCGAGTCGGACGTCGTGGATGTCGCCCGCAACGGCGCCGGCGTGGAGCTGGGCGCGGACGCCATCGCGGCGATCACGTCGTCGCGCGCCGTCGTCGAAGCGCTCGCGGGGGACTCCGAACCGCACTATGGAATCTCGACCGGATTCGGCGCACTGGCCATGAAGCACATCCCGCTGCAGCAGCGCGCGCTGCTGCAGCGCTCTCTCATCCGCTCGCATGCGGCCGGCTCTGGCGCGGAGGTCGAGCGCGAGGTCGTGCGCGCGCTCATGCTGCTACGACTATCCACGCTGGCGACGGGGCGGACCGGCATCCGGCCGCAGACGGCGGCAACTCTCGCAGCTCTGCTCGACAGCGGGATCACGCCGGTGGTGCACGAGTTCGGTTCGCTCGGCTGCTCCGGCGACCTCGCGCCGCTCGCGCACGTCGCGCTCGCGTTGATCGGCGAGGGAACCGTCCGCGACGCCCAGGGCCGGCTCGGTCCGGCCGTGGACGTGCTGCGCGCACAGGCCATCGCGCCGGTCGAGCTGGCCGAGAAGGAGGGCCTGGCCCTCATCAACGGCACTGACGGCATGCTCGGCCAGCTCCTGCTCGCCTGTCACGATCTCGATCTGCTGCTGCGCACCGCCGACATCACGGCAGCGATGAGTGTCGAGGCCCTGCTCGGCACGGCACGCGTCTTCGCAGCCGATCTGCAGGCGCTGCGACCGCAGCCGGGACAGGCGGTGGCGGCGGCGAACATGCGTGCGCTGCTGGCCGATTCGCCGATCATCGCGTCACACGCCGGTCCGGAGTGCGTGTATGTGCAGGACGCGTACTCGATGCGCTGTGCGCCGCAGGTCGCGGGCGCCGCGCGCGACACGCTCGCGCATGCCAGGTCCGTCGCGGGCCACGAACTCGCGTCCGCGGTGGACAACCCGGTCGTCACGCTGGAGGGCCGGGTCGAGTCCAACGGCAACTTCCACGGCGCCCCCATTGCGTACGTGCTGGACTTCCTGGCAATTCCGGCGGCCGACGTTGCGTCGATCAGCGAACGACGGACCGATCGCATGCTCGACTCCGCGCGCTCGCGCGGCCTGCCGCCGTTCCTCGCCGACGACCCCGGCGTGGACTCTGGCCACATGATCGCCCAGTACACTCAGGCCGCGCTCGTGTCGGAGATGAAGCGGCTGGCCGTCCCCGCCAGCGTGGACTCCATCCCGTCGTCGGCGATGCAGGAGGACCACGTTTCGATGGGCTGGTCGGCCGCCCGCAAGCTGCGTCGCTCGGTGGACGCGTTGACCCGCGTGCTCGCGATCGAGCTCTTGACCGCGGCGCGCGCGCTCGACCTGCGGGCCCCGCTGCGGCCCGGACCGGCGACCGGCGCGGTTGTCACCGCGCTGCGCGAGCTGGTCCCAGGCCCCGGACCCGACCGGCACCTGGCACCTGAGATCGAGGCCGCCGTCGAATTCGTCCGCCTGGGCGCCGCTGTCGCCGCCGCCGACGCTGCACTGCCCGAACCGCTCCGATAGTCAGGCGATCTTGATGCCCGCGTTCAGTGATAGCGCAACGTGAGCGTCAAGATCGCGGAAGGGAACCCGATGACTCAAGCCCGTACCGTCCGCGCTCCGCGCGGAACCGCGCTGACCGCCCGTGGCTGGCAGACCGAGGCGCCGCTGCGGATGCTGCAGAACAACCTCGACCCTGAGGTCGCCGAGCACCCGGAGGATCTTGTCGTCTACGGCGGCACGGGCAAGGCCGCGCGGGACTGGCCGAGCTACGACGCGATCATCCGGACTCTCACCAGCCTGAAGCTGGACGAGACACTGCTCGTGCAGAGCGGGCGTCCGGTCGGTGTGATGCAGACGCACGAGTGGGCGCCGCGAGTCCTGATCGCGAACTCGAACCTGGTCGGCGACTGGGCCAACTGGGAGGAGTTCCGCCGCCTCGAGCACCTCGGCCTGACGATGTACGGCCAGATGACCGCCGGTTCGTGGATCTACATCGGCACCCAGGGAATCCTCCAGGGCACCTACGAGACCTTCGCCGCCGTCGCGGCGAAGAAGTTCAACGGCACGCTCGCCGGCACGATCACGCTCACCGCCGGTCTCGGTGGCATGGGCGGCGCGCAACCGCTGGCCGTCACGATGAACGACGGCGTCGCCATCTGCAT
>JAODNL010000034.1 GCA_025465405.1 Pseudonocardiales bacterium
GCAGTGCGTCCCGCTCATCGCTCCACAGAGCCTCGAAGAACCAGGTGCCGTGGACATAGCGCAGCAGATGGTCATAAAACGCCAACCGCGACGGCCCGTCGTACGCCAGCCAGCCGAACCACCCGCCGCCGATGGCACCCTCGACAGCGTCCACTCGCGGTTGAACACTCAGGGCAGCAAGGGGATCCTCGTCGGGCGGCAGCACGAGCAACGGCTCGGACGCGATGATCGCGCCGCCTCCGGCCCACACACCGCTCAGGCACACCAGCCCGTCCGATCCCGCGGCGGCCCGGAAAACGTCCGGTGGCGCCCCGTCACCGAGCGGTATCGAAACGACGCGACAGCGCAGCCTGGACAGCTCGGTCAGAGCGCTCATGTCACCTCCGCCCGATAGGTACGCTGCGCATCATGTCGGAGCGGCGCAAGCTCGTGCAGCCACCGGCGGTACAGATCAACACGCGCCGCATCGTCATGATCGGCACGGCGATCTGGTTCGTGGCGTTCGTCGCGCTGCTGCCGTTCTATGGCTGGCTGGGTCGCCACGACCACCGGGACTGGCTGTGGACCTGCCTGGCCGGCTGGATCCTCGGGCTCGTCGGGTACGCGATCATTCGCCGGCACCGCAGCGAGGGGCGCACCGTCTAGGGCAGGATCTCGTCGCCGTCGTCGAAGATCGCGCCGCTCGGTTCGGCCAGCGACGGCACCTCGAAGATTGCCTCGGAGTGGGCACCGCAGCCGTACTCGACGCTCACGACATGACCGTCGCTCGACGTGATCTCGTTGCCACATACGCCGAATCCAGCTCGCAGCGATCCGGCGAGCGGAAGCAGGAAGCCGCAGGTGCCGCAGCGCGCGGGAGCCTGACGGGCCATCGGGCTGTCCGGTCCGTTGTCGCCCTCGTACCACCGCTCGGCCGCGTCGAGACGCGCCTCCCGCGACATCACCCGCGGCCGGCCCAGACCCAGCTCGAACGCGAAGTCCCCGACGGCCGGATCGTCGGACTCGACATAGGCCGGCACGAGCCGCGGATCGTCCTCGACCGGTGGCAGCAGGTCGCCCGGCGACAGGTCGCCCGGCCGCAGCCGCTCCTGCCACGGCACCCATGCCGGAGCCAGCAGCGCATCGGCGCCAGGCAGCAGCACGACCTCGTCGACGGTGGCGGTCTTGGATCGGGAGGCGCGGGCGAGCGTGACGGCCCAATACCAGCCGGTGTAGCCCGGCAGGGTGGCTTCGAAGGCGTGCGTGACGATCCGTTCGGCCTCGGCGATCGGGCCGATATAAGCGCCGACCGAGTCACCGCCGACCTCGAGGGCCGCGGCACGCGCCTGGTCCACCGCGGCGGCCAGGGTGGCGTCAGGCACGATTTCAGTGCTCGGTTTGGAGTCGGTCACGACACCTATTGTGGCTGATGATCCGCCGGGCCGCCGACCGCGATGAATGCGTCGCCCCGGTGGGGCAGGATGAGAGACGTGCCCAAGCCGGACGACGACCAACCGCGCAAGCGGTTCTCCCGCTCTGGGCACACCAGCCACGGGCCTCGGCCGGAACCGCCCGCCTTCCCGACACCGCCGCCACCGCCACCGCCACCGTCTTCACCGCCTCCGCAGTACCCGCCGACCGCGCAGTACCCGCCGACGGCGCCGTACCCCCAGTCGCCGCCGGCCTACGGCCCGCCGCCGTACCCGCAGCCGCCGCCGCCTGCATACGGGCCGCCGTACCCGCAGCCGCCCCCTGGGTACGGCCCGACCGACCCGTTCGGCAACCCGACGTACCACCACACGTCGGGCGGCCCCGGCCCCGACCCCCAGAAGCCGCCGGCCAGCCCGGCGGTCGCGCTGACGCGCACCGCATTCACGCAGACCAACCGCGCAGCCCGTCTGGTCACCCGCAAGGTGATCAGCGCGAGCAAGGCCAACGGCGCGCACGAGTCCGGCCTCACCGCGCTCATCTGGAACCAGGTGCTCAGCTACGGCACCGACGCGATGATCACCGTCGCGCTCGCCGGCACGGTCTTCTTCGGCGCGTCCACACACGCGCAGCGGGGCAACATCCTGCTCTACCTGCTGATCACGATGGCGCCGTTCGCGGTGGTGGCACCGATCATCGGGCCCGCTCTCGATCGGCTGCAGCACGGCCGGCGCTGGGCCATGGCCGGCACCGCTATCGGGCGGGCCGTGCTCGCGCTGATCATGGCGAGCCACCCGAGCGAGCTGCTCGTGCTGTACCCGTGCGCGCTCGGCTCGCTGGTGCTGTCCAAGGCCTACGGCGTCATCCGCGCCGCGGCGGCGCCCAGGCTGGTCCCACCGGGCATGACACTCACTGAGGCCAACGCGCGCCTGTCGATCTTCGGGCTGGGCTCCACCCTTATCGCCGGCGCGATCGTCGGCGTCCTGATCAAAGTCACCGGTTCGTACTCGCTCGGGCTGATCGTCACCGCATTCGCATTCGCCGCGTGCGGCTTCTTCGCTTTCCGGCTGCCACCACAGGTGGACTCGCCGGTCGACGCACCGCGCCACCCGCAGGACCCGCCGCGGCCGCCCGGGGTGCGGCGCGCCCCGCCCATCACCCGCATCCGGGCTTGGGCCAGGCGCGGTTTCGCCGACCATCTGATCACGGCCCTGCAGGGCGAGTCGGTGTTGCGCTTCCTGTCCGGACTGCTCACGATCTTCCTGGCCTTCTACGTCGAGAGCACCGCGCACGGGCTGAGCGCCGCGTTGCAGCTCGGCGCGATCGTTGCCGCGGCCGGCGGCGGCAACATCAGCGGCACGGCCATCGGGACGAAGCTCAAGATGGCCAAGCCGGAAGTGATGATCACCGTTTCGGTGGCCGTGGCCGCGATCACCTGTGTGCTGGTTGCCGTCCTGTTCAACATCACGGTCGCGGTCGTGGGGATGTTCGTCAGCGCGGTCACGAATGCGCTTTCCAAGATCGCCCTCGACGCTCTGATCCAGCGTGACGTCGTCGAGACGCTGCGCTCCAGCGCGTTCGCCCGCTCCGAGACGTTCCTTCAGCTGGCCTGGGTCTTCGGTGCCGCGGTCGGCGTGCTGCTGCCGGTGTCGCACGGCGGGGCGATCGGCTTCTGGGTGGCGGCGGTCGTCACCGCCACGGTCGCGGCGATCATCCTCCTGCGCCGCCGCGCGATGAGCCGAAACACATCGGCACGCGTGCCGAAGGTTCCCCCCGGTAGCGTTGCCGAGCGCAATCCGTACCGCCGTTAGGAGCGTCATGCCCCGCCCGATCCGAGCCGTCGCGGCAGCCGCCGGAGCCGTCGCCGCCGCGGCCCTGCTGACGGGTTGCACCAAGCCGACACCGAAGATTTCCGTGCTCGGCGGTGGCAAGGTCGTGACCATCACGCCGTCGACATACTGCTTCGACAGCCAGCACTGCCGGCCGACGACCACGCTGGACCTGCCGACGCTCACCGTGGCCGCCGACGACAAGGTCCTCATCGACGTGCCGCGCGACGTCGTCTCACGCGGTTGGCAGGCGCAGGCCCTCAGCCTGGACGGCAAGCAGCAGCTCGGCAGCAGCGGGCCGATCAACGACAGCCACTCCTACCGGGTGCCGAGCGGCGTCGCCAACGGTGGCGCCTTCATCGTGCAGGTCGACGAGCTCGAGCGGGGAACACCGGACGGCAGCAAGTGGAGCTTCCTCGTGAAGGTCTCGCTGACCAAGACGTGAAGCTTCTGGTCGTCACCGCCGTCGACGCCGAGCGCGACGCCATCCTGGCCGCGCTGCCCGACGGCGCGGCATCGGCAATCTCCATGATCGTGGGCGGTGTCGGACCCGCGGCAGCCGCGGCCGCGACCTCTGCCGCGCTGGCCACGGGCAACTACCGCCTGGTGCTCAGCGCGGGCATCGGCGGCGGGTTCGGGCCATTGGCCGTGGGTGACGTCGCGGTCTCCTCCACGATCGCCTTCGCCGACCTGGGCGCCGAGACGGACGCCGGTTTCGTCCCGGTCTCGGCGCTGGGCTTCGGAACCGAACGCTACGACGTCGCGCCCCGCCTGGCCGTGGAGCTCGCGGACACCACTGGGGGGCACATGGGCACCGTGCTCACCGTGGCGACCGTCACCGGCACCGCGGCCACCGCCGCGGAACTGCTCGACCGCTGGCCGGACGCCGTCGCCGAGTCGATGGAGGGCGCCGGCGTCGCGGCGGCCGGACAGCTGCACGGGGTGCCGTTCGCCGAGGTGCGGGCGATCAGCAACCTCGTCGGGCCGCGCGACCGCGACGCGTGGGACGTTCCGGCCGCGCTCGACACCCTCGGGCGTGCACTCGCTGCTGCGGCTGCGGGAGACTGGCGGTCGTGAAGCTCGCCTACTCGCCCTGTCCCAACGACACCTTCGTCTTCCACGCGTGGACGCACGGGCTGCTGGAAGGCGCGCCACCCGTGGACGTCATATACGCCGACATCGACATCACGAACACGGCCGCCGAGCGTGGCGAGTTCGACGTCGTCAAGGTCTCCTACGCGGCCTTGCCGTGGCTGCTCGAGCGGTATGCGCTGCTGCCCAGCGGCGGTGCGCTCGGCCGCGGCTGCGGCCCGCTGGTGCTGACGCGCGGCGACGTCACCGACCTGAACGGCCGCACGGTGGCCGTGCCCAGCGAGCGGTCGACGGCCTATCTCCTGTTCCGTCTCTGGGCCGCCGGCCAGCGTCCCGCCAGTGTCGACGTGGTGCCCTTCGCGGCGATCATGCCCGCGGTACGCGACGGTCATTACGACGCCGGACTCGTCATCCACGAGGCCCGGTTCACCTACCCGGGCTACGGCCTGAGCTCGCTGGTCGACCTGGGCGAGTGGTGGGAGCGCGACACCGGCCTGCCGATCCCGCTCGGCGCGATCCTCGCCAAGCGCGAACTGGACGCGCCCGCGCTGGCGCGGGTCGTGCGCGCGAGCGTCGAGCACGCCTGGGCCGAGCCGCAGGACTCCCGCGACTACGTCGCGGCCCATGCCGACGAGATGTCGCCGGACGTCCAGCAGCAGCACATCGCCTTGTACGTCAACGAGTTCACCCGCGATCTCGGCGACGAGGGCTACGCCGCGGCCGCCGCGCTCCTGAGCCGCGCCCACGCCGCCGGCCTCACCCCAACCAACCCCGCACTGCGATGAACGCTCGCGCGAAGAGCCCGCCCAGGGGCGGATTGGTTACGCGTCCAGGTTGTCGGCAAAGGCTCGCAGGAGGCCGGCGACCTTACGGGCTTCAGCGCGCTCCGGGTAGCGGCCGCGACGCAGCGAATTCGACACGCTGTCGAGCAGCTTGATCAGGTCCTCGACGAGGGGCGCCATCTCCTCGGCCGGCTTGCGGCTGGCGCGCACAACCGACGGAACGGGGTCGAGCACCTTGACCTGCATGGCCTGGTTGCCCTTGCGCCCCGAGACGATGCCGAACTCGACTCGCTGGCCCGGCTTCAGCTCGGTAACTCCGGCGGGCAGCGCGTCGCGGTGGACGTAGACGTCCTCACCGTCGTCGTAGGAGAGGAAGCCGAATCCCTTCTCCGCGCTGAAGAACTTCACCTTGCCGGTAGGCACCGGGTACTCCTTGCCGTCTGATCGTGTCGCGACGATCGGGTGCGGACGCGCCGGGTCCGACGCAATGAAGGCACCCGACGCTTGCGGTGCCTTCACTTACAGGCTACTGGTCGGCCGGGTGGATTACACCCGCGATACTGGACGGATGCTGCCGAGGTCGCGGGCCGTCCGCATCGGTGTTGCGCTGTTCGTCGTCGGGCTCGTGTTCATCGCCGCCGATGTGGTGCCGTTCTTCTTCTCCGACCACAACCGACCGTTGTGGCTGAACCTGGCCTGCCTGCTCGCGCCGGCCGGTTTCGCCGTCGCGGTCTGGTCGGCCGTGCGGGCCGGTCGCGCCGACCAACGCGCGGCCGTTCGGGAGCTAGCAGTGCAGCAGGCACCCACCCGGACTAGGGGCATGGCAGACTAGTTAGTCCGCGTCTGACCGAGTGAGAGGGCATCGATGGCGAGCACCGCGCCCCGGCTTCCCGCGCAGTTCCGCAGCACGTCCACCACGGCGATCGGCGACTTCCACGTCTCGGAGCTCGCCGCGGACATGGCCGGCGCCCTGTCGCCCTACGGCCCGGAGCTCGAGTTCCCGCTGCCGGTGGAGAAGCTGCACTACACCCACCCCGGCCCGGACGCGCGCCCTCATCTCGCCGACGGGCGCTGATCCGAGCATCCCTTGGCCACACCACCCGCACCGGCGCTCAGCCCGCACCACCCCGGTTCGCTGACGGAGTGGTTGCGGTCGCGCGACGACGAGCAGCTCGCCGAACTGCTGCGACGGCGACCCGATCTCGCGCTGCCGGCGCCCGCCGACCTCGCCACCCTCGCCAGCCGGGTCAGCGTGCGCACCTCCGTCCAGCGCGCGGTCGACGGCCTGGACGGGTTCACGCTGCGGGTGCTCGAGGCGCTCGTACTCGCCGGCGGGCACAACGCGCCGGACGCGGCCGTCGCGGCCGCAGCCGCTGACGCGTGGCTCGGCGATCTCGAGGCCGATGTGCTCGCCCGGGGCGTCGACGAGTTGCGCGATCTCGGTTTGGTGTGGGGTGACTCCGACGAGCTGCACCTCGTGGCGACCGCTCGCGAAGCCGTCGGCGCCTATCCCGCCGGGCTGGGCCGTCCGGCCGCCGAGCTGCTGCGGAGGGTGTCGGATGTGCAGCTCGCGCCGGTATTGCGGGCGCTCGGCATCCCGCCTGCCGGTCAGCCGCGGGCGGGCACGGCGGTCGCAGAGGTGCTGGCCGACCGGACGCGGCTGGACGCGCTGATCGCCGAGAGCGACGTCGCCGAGCGGGAGGTGCTGAATCGGCTCGCGGCCGGCCCACCGGTCGGGACGGTGCGTAACGCGCACCTCCCCGTCGCGACCGACGGGGCGCCACCGCCGCACCGGCTCATCGCGCGGGGCCTGCTCGTCCCGGTTGACGCCCAGACGGTGGAGCTGCCCCGTGAGATCGCCCTGGCGCTGCGCGCGACGCCGCTCGGCGATGTCCGCGTCGAACCGCCGGCGGTCGCGTCCGTCGAGCACACACCGGCCGAACTCGACCGGCTCGGCACCACCGCGGTGCTCGATACGCTGCGCCTGGTCGAGGCACTGGGCGATTCCTGGACCGCGCATCCACCGGCCATGCTGCGCGCCGGCGGCGTCGGCGTGCGGGAGCTGCGCCGGACCGCGCGCGAGCTCGGCGTGGACGACTCGACCACGGCGCTCATCGTCGAGACTGCGCACGCCGCCGGGCTCCTCGCCCCGACCACGGGCCTCGACCCGGCGTACCTGCCGACGGCCGACTTCGACATCTGGCGCCGGCACGAGACCGCGCAGCGATGGGCCGATCTCGCGGCCGCGTGGCTGGCCATGACCCGCCAGCCCAGCCTGGTCAGCCAGCGCGGCGACCGGGACCGGATGATCACCGCGCTGGGTCCTGACGCCGAGCGCAGCACCGTCCCTGGCCTGCGCACGCACGTTCTCGACGTACTCACGTCGCTGCCGCCGGGCGCGGCGCCGGCTCACCGCCGGGCCGTCCTCGATCGGCTGGCATGGGAGACACCACGGCGCGCGACGGCCCAGCGCCCGCTAGCCGAGGCAATCCTCGCTGAGGCGGACGTGCTGGGCATTACCGCCGCCGGCGGGCTCACCGGCTACAGCCGGACCCTGCTCGACGGCTCGCGGGCCGCCGCCCAGCAAGCCTTGGCCAACGCGCTGCCGGAGCCGGTCGACGACTTTCTCGTGCAGCCGGACCTGACCGTAGTCGTGCCGGGACCGCCGGCACCCGAGCTCGCGACCGAGCTGGGCCTGGCGGCCGAGTTGGAGTCGACGGGCGGCGCGAGCGTGTACCGCATCACCGAGGCCTCGATCCGCCGGGCGCTCGACGCCGGCCGCTCGGGCGCCGAGCTGAGCGCGTTCGTCACTGACCGGTCGCGCACGCCGGTCCCGCAGGCACTGTCCTATCTGATCGACGACGTCGCGAAGCGGCATGGCGTGCTTCGTGCCGGCGCGGCGTCGGCATACCTGCGCTGCGACGACGACGCGCTGCTGACCCGCGTAGTGGCCGACCGCGGCGTCGATTCGCTGCAGCTGCGGCGCATCGCGCCAGGCGTCGTCATCTCCATCGCGCCGGTCGCCCGCGTCCTCGAGGTGCTACGGGCGGCGGGATACGCACCGGCGGCAGAGGCACCCGACGGCGAGGTCATCACGCTGGGCGCGGACGCCCCGCGGGCGCCGTCACGACCGCCGGTGCGCGCGATCCGACCGCGGGCCTCCGTCGAGTCGAACGCCCAACTCACCGAACTGATCCGGCGGATCAGGTCTGGGGACACGCTGACCGAGCTGAGCCGGCGCGTCCAGCCGCTGGTCCAGCAGGTTCCGGGCGTCACGTCCGCCACGACGATGGCCTTGCTGCGCCAGGCGATCCGCGAGGGCCGACGCGTGCTGCTGGGACACGCGGACCCGGACGGCACCGCGTCCCGGCACACGATCCTGCCGATCTCGCTGGCCGGTGGCTTCGTGCGGGGCCACGAGTCGGCGACCCAGCGGCTGCAGTCGTTCCCGCTGCATCGGCTGACTGCGGTCAGCATCGTCGCCGACGACTACGAAGACGACGACCCGGCCTGATGTCCGGAGCAGGTGGGGCCACCCGAGCGCCTGGTCGCCGCGAAGACCACGATCGCGACGACCGCGAATGCCGAGCCGAGCGCGGGGTGCCCACCCAGGCCAGCCACCACGCCCGTAGCCGCGAACAGGGCGACTTGGACGATCAGCCGCCACGGGTCGGGCAGCCGGCGCGCCGAACTCGGAGCCATCCACAGCGACCAGATCAGGATGGCCAGCGCCGGGTAGAAGATCGCCAGCGCGATGCTCATCAGGCCGCCGCTGCCCAGCCCCCATCCACCGATCGCGAGGACGGCCAGCATCGCCAGCTCGCAGAGAAACGCGCCGGCCTCGACGGCCATACGCAGTGCCGGGATGAACCCCTCCTGCATCCGGCCCTCGTTCGCCTCCCCGTGCAGCGCCATCCCGCGAGGCTACAAACCGCCGATGGTTCCGTCGCGCCGAACCGGCCAGGTTGGCAGGAACACACCCGGTGTCGGCGCCGTTTGGGACAATGGCTCGATTGCCTACCTGCGGGGAGACGTGCGTGACCGACGGACCATTGATCGTCCAGTCCGACAAGACCCTTTTGCTCGAAGTCGACCACCCGCTCGCCCAGGAAGCGCGGGCCGCGATCGCGCCGTTCGCGGAGCTCGAGCGCTCACCTGAGCACGTCCACACCTACCGGCTCACCCCGCTGGGCCTCTGGAACGCGCGCGCCGCCGGACACGACGCCGAGCAGGTCGTCGACGCGCTCGTCCGTTACAGCCGGTATGCGGTCCCCCATGCACTGCTCGTCGACGTCGCCGACACCATGGATCGTTACGGGCGACTGCAGCTCGCGAAGCACCCGACGCACGGTCTTGTGCTGATCAGCCTCGATCGCGCGGTGCTCGAAGAGGTGCTTCGCCAGAAGAAGATCGCACCGATGCTCGGTGAGCGCATCGACAACGACACGGTGCTCGTGCACCCGTCCGAGCGGGGCCGGCTCAAGCAGGCGCTGCTCAAGGTGGGCTGGCCGGCCGAGGACCTCGCGGGATACGTCAGCGGCGAGGCGCACCCGATCGAGCTGAACACCGACGGCTGGCAGCTGCGCGACTACCAGCGCCAGGCCGCGGACATGTTCTGGGCCGGCGGATCCGGGGTGGTCGTGCTGCCGTGCGGCGCCGGCAAGACGCTCGTCGGTGCCGCGGCGATGGCAGAGGCCAAGGCAACGACGCTCATCCTCGTCACCAACACCGTCGCCGGGCGGCAGTGGAAGCGTGAGCTGATTGCGCGTACCAGCCTCACGGAGGAGGAGATCGGCGAGTACAGCGGCGAGAAGAAAGAGATCCGTCCCGTCACGATCGCCACGTACCAGGTGATGACGACCCGGCGGAAGGGCGAGTACCGCCACCTCGAGCTGTTCGACTCGCGCGACTGGGGCCTGATCGTCTACGACGAGGTGCACCTGCTGCCCGCGCCGATCTTCCGACTCACCGCCGACCTGCAGTCCCGGCGCCGGCTCGGCCTGACCGCCACGCTGATCCGCGAGGACGGCCGTGAGGGCGACGTGTTCAGCCTGATCGGACCGAAGCGCTACGACGCGCCGTGGAAAGACATCGAGAACCAGGGCTGGATCGCGCCGGCCGACTGCACCGAGGTACGGGTGACCCTCACCGACGCCGAGCGGATGGCCTACGCCACCGCCGAGCCGGAGGAGCGCTACAAGCTCGCCGCCACCGCGCGCACGAAGCTGCCGGTCATCCGCACGATCGTCGAGCAGCATCCCGACGACCAGGTGCTTGTCATCGGCGCTTACCTGGATCAGCTCGACGACATCGCCGCTGAGCTCGACGGCGCGCCGATCATCCAGGGATCGACCACGAACAAGGAGCGGGAGCGGCTCTACGACGAGTTCCGCCGCGGCGAGCAGCGGGTCCTGGTCGTGAGCAAGGTCGCGAACTTCTCGATCGACCTTCCCGAGGCCGCGGTCGCGGTGCAGATCAGCGGGACGTTCGGCTCGCGGCAGGAGGAGGCGCAACGCCTCGGCCGGGTGCTGCGACCCAAGCACGACGGCCGGCAGGCCCACTTCTACACCGTCGTCGCGCGGGACACGCTCGACGCCGAATACGCCGCGCACCGGCAGCG
>JAODNL010000070.1 GCA_025465405.1 Pseudonocardiales bacterium
CGACCAGATGGCGGTACACCTGCCGCTCTCGGCCGAGGCTCAGGCCGAGGCGCGAATCCTGATGCTGTCGACGAACAACATCCTCAAGCCGGCCGACGGGCGTCCGGTCACGATGCCGACCCAGGACATGATCCTCGGGCTGTTCCACCTGACCCGCGAGCGGGACAACCTGGTCGAGGGCAAGAACGCGCGGGACATCCCGAGCTTCGTCTCGCCCGCGGAGGCGCGGATGGCCCTCGATCGCGGCGACCTGCACCTGCAGGACCGGGTCCGCATCCGGGTCGACGGCGTGCCGGCCGTCGACAACGGGCCGGGCAAGGCGTCGTGGGTGGCGCCGGAGGGCTGGGAGCCCAACCAGCCGGTTCGCCTCGAGACCTCGCTCGGTCGGTGCATGTTCAACGACCTGCTGCCGGCGGACTACCGGTTCGTCGACTACGACGTCACCAAGAAGGAACTGGGCCAGATCGTCAACGACCTGGCCGAGCGCTACCCGAAGGTGGTCGTCGCCCAGGCGCTGGACGCCCTCAAGGCGGCCGGCTTCCACTGGGCCACCCGCTCGGGCATCACGATCGCCATCGACGACGTGGTGACACCGCCGAAGAAGGCCGAGATCCTCGACCGCTACGAAAAGGACGCGGAGAAGATCGAGAAGCAGTACCTGCGCGGTGTGATCACCGAGGAGGAGCGTCGCCAGGAACTGGTGGAGGTCTGGACCAAGGCGACCAGTGAGGTCGCCAAGGAGATGGAGCTCAACTTCCCCAAGACCAACCCGGTCTACATCATGGTCAACTCGGGTGCCCGGGGAAACATGATGCAGATGCGACAGATCGCCGGCATGCGTGGTCTGGTGGCCAACCCGAAGGGCGAGATCATCCCGCGCCCGATCAAGGCCAACTTCCGTGAAGGCCTGTCCGTGCTGGAGTACTTCATCTCCACCCACGGCGCCCGCAAGGGTCTGGCCGACACGGCGCTGCGTACCGCCGACTCGGGTTACCTGACCCGGCGCCTGGTGGACGTGTCGCAGGACGTGATCATCCGCGAGGAGGACTGCGGCACGGACCGCGGCGTGCTGCTGACCATCGCGTCCGCGGCGGCCGACGGCACGCTGGTCCGCGATGCCCACGTCGAGACGTCGGTGTACGCCCGTGTCCTGGCCGAGGACATCAAGTCGGGCAGCAAGGTCATCGCGCCGGCCGGGTCCGACCTCGGTGATCTCAAGCTGGACGAGCTCGTTGCGGCCGGCGTGACGGAGGTCCGGGTTCGCTCGGTGCTCACCTGCGAGTCGGCACTCGGCACCTGCGCCACCTGCTACGGGCGGTCACTGGCCACCGGCAAGCTGGTGGACGTCGGCGAGGCGGTCGGCATCATCGCCGCCCAGTCGATCGGCGAGCCCGGCACGCAGCTGACCATGCGTACGTTCCACACCGGCGGTATCGCAGGTGAGGACATCACGCACGGTCTGCCCCGTGTTGCCGAGCTGTTCGAGGCCCGCGTGCCCAAGGGCGTGGCGCCGATCGCCGAGGCGTCCGGCCGGGTGCGGGTCGAGGAGTCCGACGGGACGAAGGGCTCCACGAGGCGCATCGTCATCACGCCGGACGACGGCACCGAGGAGCGGGAGTACCCGATCACCCGGCGGGCCCGGCTGCTCGTCGGAGACGGTGACCAGGTCGAGGCCGGTCAGCAGCTGGTCTCGGGCGCGGTCAACCCGCACGACGTGCTGCGGATCATGGGTCCGCGTGAGGTGCAGCTGCACCTGGTGCGCGAGGTCCAGGAGGTCTACCGCAGCCAGGGCGTCGCGATCCACGACAAGCACATCGAGGTCATCATCCGGCAGATGCTCAAGCGGATCACCGTCATCGAGTCGGGCGCCACGGAGTTCCTGCCCGGATCGCTGGTGGAGCGCAGCAACTTCGAGGCGGAGAACCGCCGCGTCGTGGCCGAGGGCCACGAGCCGGCGTCCGGCCGCCCGGTGCTGATGGGCATCACCAAGGCCTCGCTGGCCACGGAGTCGTGGCTGTCGGCGGCTTCCTTCCAGGAGACCACCCGCGTGCTCACCGACGCCGCGATCTCGGCGAAGAGCGACTCGCTGGTCGGCCTCAAGGAGAACGTGATCATCGGCAAGCTCATCCCGGCCGGTACCGGCATCCCGCGGTACCGCAACGTCGAGGTCAACCCGACCGAAGAGGCGCGGGCAGCCGCGTTCTCGATGGCCGGATACGACGAGAACGACTACTACGGCTTCGGCGGTGGCGGCGCGCTCGGCCCGGCGGTTCCGCTGGACGAGTTCGGCTACGACGACTACCGCTGATCCCAACGACCTGCGGGCCGGCTCCCTCACGGGGCCGGCCCGCAGTCGTCTCGGGATAACCAACTCGCGTCAGCTGCGATGGGTTGCACAGGACGCCCGCCGGACAAGATGTGATCAACCTGGGTGGCGCTCATGAACCACTAGGCAGCGATATGCCACCCTGCTGCCCGTGATTGATTCCGCGCCGCTGGCGTCGGAGCCGGGAGGGCTTCGCTTCGCGCCGGTCTACGCGTGGGCGCGCACGGCGCGGGCCTTCCCCATCGGCGTCGTCGTCGCCTTCTGGACCGTCTTCCAGAACTTCTGGAACCTGTCCCGGCCGAGCAGCTTGGTCGACGAGGTCGGCTACGCGCGGTCCGGCGCCTGGTACATGCACCACGGCATGCCCTCGTCGGTGTTCGGTGGCCGACTGCCCGCCATCCTCAACCTCGAGCATCCGCCATTGGCCAAGCTGATGTTCGGACTCGCCCAGATCGTCTTCGGCAGCGCGTCCATCACGAGCGATCGGATCGTGGCGGCAACGTGCACGGTGGCGGCGGCGGCGATAGCCGCGGTGTGGATCGCCCGGATAGCCGGCCCGTGGACCGGTCTGCTCGCCGGGGCGCTGATCGGCCTGCTCCCGATGAGCGTGACTCCGCAGCTGGTGCGTTTCGGCCGCGACGGCATGCTCGACCCCGTCGCCTGCGCGTTCGTCGTCGCCTATCTCGCCATCCTCTGGGAGTGGTGGCGGCAGCCGGCCCGAACGCGCCGGGCCTGGGTACTGGCCGCTCTCGGTGGCGCCGCCGTCGGGTTGGCCACGGCAAGCAAGGAGAACGGCTTCCTGGCCGCCGTGGTGCCGATTGTTCTGGTCGTGGCCGTCGCCCGCGGCGCCGCGGCGGTACGAGCCCTCCAGGCGTTGACCGCTGTCGTGGTCGCCGGGGCCGTCTTCATGGCCTCATACCTTCCGCTCGGCGATCCGATCAGCGGCATCAGGTATCTGGTGCACTTCCAGACCCGCCATTCGGCGGCCGGCCACATCGTCTTCGTCGACGGCCACTACACGCTCCACCAGCCGTGGTGGGCGAACTTCTGGTTCGCCGAGCAGGGTCTGGGCGCCCCGGCGACGGTGGCCGTGCTCGGCACCGCGATCGCCGCGGTGGTGCTCCGGCGCGACCAGATCGTGGCCTGGTGCCTCGCCGCGCTCGTCGGGCCGGTCGTGTTCCATTGCGTGCTTGCCAGCGTGACCCTGCCGTTCTACTGGGCGATGTGGATGCCGCCGCTGCTCGTGCTCAGTGCCCTCGGCGTCGTCGAACTGGTGCGCCGCGCATCGGCCGCATCCTGGCCCGGCGTCGTCCGCCTCGGGTCGGTCGCGGCGGCCGTTGCCGCCGCCGTGCTGTTCGCGGTGGCCGGCGTCGGTCAGACCGGCACTGTCGCGACCCTCAGGCGGGAGGGTCCGGACGCGGTGCCCGCGGTGCGAGCGACGCTGCATCTGTCCGGGACGGTCCTTATCGCCGGACTGACGAGCCTGGCCGTCTCCGACTACGTCCCCTCCGCTCAGGGACGGATTCCGGCGTCCCTCGCGGAGGTCGACACCATCGTCCTGGGGCGTGGCCGGCCGGCCTGCCGTGCCCCCAGCGATCCGGCAATACGGGCGCTCGTCCACGTGAACGCAGCGACCGGACGGCTGCGGCTGGCCTACCAGGATCGCCTGGTCCAGATCTACGTCCGCACCGCCCCGCTCGTACGTGCCTCGCCGGCGGAGGTCCGTACCGAGCGGTTCGGCCCCCGCCCGGGCTGCTGACCGGTAGTGGGTCAGTTTGAGCGGCGAGGGCCTTGACAGGTCAGATCCGCGCGTCCCCTAGTAGTGGTAGCGCGCCTGAACAATCACAAGACCGTCGCCTTGCGCCGCGTAGACAAGCCGATGCTCTTGATCAATCCGGCGCGACCAGTAACCGGACATATCTC
>JAODNL010000073.1 GCA_025465405.1 Pseudonocardiales bacterium
GCCGAAGCCGCGCACGCCGCGCATGGTGCCGTAGTAGTGGTCGATCGAGCGGTTCTCCTGCATCAGGATCACGACGTGCTCGATGTCGTCGAGCGACCCGCGGCGCCGTCCCTTCGCGCCGGCCGACGCGCTCGGCGCCGGCATCGCGCCGATCAGCCCGGCCGTCGCGGCCGTGGCGGCGGCCGCGCCGAGGAACGTGCGGCGGGAGGGTCCGGATTGCGTGGCAGACATAGGCGCTCCTCGGTGCGTCGCGGGGTGGGGCGCAGCCGAGTCTGGGCAGGTGGCGGGTCCGTTGAGCGCCGTTGCGGTGAACACCCGATGAAAACGGATTTAACGGGCAGTTCGGCCCGTTCGCCCTCGGCGTACGCGTCGGGGAACATCCGGACGAGTCGATGACTTGAGCCTTCAAGACTCAAGAAAGAGGACATGGAAATGACCGAACGCTTGCTGCCGCCGATCAGCCTGCCGATTCTCTCGCTCGCCGATGTGGTGGTGCTGCCCGGCATGGTCGTCCCGATCGAACTCGACGACGCCGCCCAGGCGGTCGTCGATGCCGCCCGCGCGGGATCCGAGGGCCAGCTGTTGATCGCGCCGCGGCTCTCGGACCGCTACCCGGTCTACGGTGCGGTCGCCGAGATCGAGCAGGTCGGCCGGCTGCCCGGCGGCGAACGCGCCGCGGTCTTGCGGGCGAGCGCCCGAGCCAAGATCGGTTCAGGCGTGAGTGGACCGGGTGCCGCACTGTGGATCGAGGCCGCGCCGGTCGACGATCCGGAGCCGACGGCCGAGGAGCGTGAACTGGCGGCCGAGTACAAGCGGCTGGTGATCGCCGTACTGCAGCGCCGCAACGCATGGCAGGTCGTCGACTCCGTCGAGCGGGTCAACGACCCGTCGGAGTTGGCGGACCTTGCCGGGTACGCCTCGTACCTGTCCGCGGAACAGAAGCGGGAGCTGCTCGAGACCCCCGAGGTCGAGCAGCGGCTGCACCTCGTCATCGAGTGGGCGCGCGAGCACCTGGCCGAGCTCGAAGTGACGGAGAAGATCCGCGACGACGTGCGCGAAGGCATGGAGAAGAGCCAGCGGGAGTTCCTGCTGCGCCAGCAGCTCGCGGCGATCCGCAAGGAGCTGGGCGAGGACGAGCCGGAGGGGGCTGATGACTACCGGACCCGCGTGAGCGAAGCGATGCTGCCCGAGAAGGTGCGCGAAGCCGCGCTGCGCGAGGTGGGCAAGCTCGAACGCGCCAGCGACCAGAGTCCGGACGCCGGGTGGATCCGCACCTGGCTGGATACGGTGCTCGACCTGCCGTGGAACGAGCGGACGCTCGACAGCACCGACATCACCGCCGCCCGCGCGGTGCTCGACTCCGATCACCACGGACTCGACGACGTGAAGGACCGCATCGTCGAGTACCTCGCGGTGCGCGCGCGCCGGGCCGAACGAGGCTTGGAGGTCGTCGGTGGACGTGGCTCCGGTGCCGTCCTGGCGCTGGTCGGGCCGCCCGGCGTCGGCAAGACGTCGCTTGGTGAGTCCGTGGCGCACGCGCTCGGACGCAAGTTCGTGCGAGTGGCTCTGGGCGGCGTGCGTGACGAGGCCGAGATTCGTGGCCACCGGCGTACCTATGTGGGTGCGTTACCGGGCCGGATCGTTCGGGCCATCACCGAGGCCGGTTCGATGAACCCGGTGGTGTTGCTGGACGAGGTCGACAAGGTCGGTTCCGACTACCGCGGCGACCCCGCGGCGGCGCTGCTGGAGGTGCTCGACCCGGCCCAGAACCACACGTTCCGTGACCACTACCTCGAGGTCGAGCTCGACCTGTCCGACGTGCTCTTCCTGGCGACGGCGAACGTCGCCGACACGATCCCGGCCGCGCTGCTGGACCGTATGGAGCTGATAACCCTCGACGGCTACACCGAGGACGACAAGGTCGCGATCGCCCGGCAGCACCTCGTGCAGCGGCAGCTGTCTCGGGCCGCGCTGTCCGACGACGATGTCACGATCAGCGACGAGGCGCTGCGGCTCATCGCCGCGGAGTACACGCGGGAAGCGGGCGTGCGGCAGCTGGAGCGCGCGTTGACGCGAGTGCTGCGCAAGGTGGCAACGAAGCTGACCTCCGCGCCCGGGCCGTTGACCGTCGACGAGACCACCTTGCGTGACTACCTCGGCCGGCCCCGGTTCACACCCGAGTCGGCGGAACGGACAGCCGTTCCCGGCGTGGCCACCGGCCTTGCCGTGACCGGCGCCGGGGGAGACGTTCTGTTCATCGAGGCGAGCGCGATGGAGGGTTCCGCCGGACTCACGCTGACGGGTCAGCTCGGCGACGTGATGAAGGAGTCGGCGCAGATCGCGCTGTCGTACCTGCGCTCGCACGGCGCCAGCCACGGCATCGACGCCGCGACGCTCAACCGCGCCGTCCACCTGCACGTGCCGGCCGGCGCCGTTCCGAAGGACGGTCCGTCGGCGGGCGTCACCATGGTGACCGCGTTGGCCTCGCTGGCCTCCGGACGCGCGGTGCGGGCCGACGTCGGGATGACTGGTGAGGTGACGCTCAACGGGCGCGTGCTGCCGATCGGCGGGGTCAAGCAGAAGCTGCTGGCGGCCCAGCGTGCCGGTCTGAAGACGGTGTTCGTGCCGCAGCGCAACGCGCCGGACCTCGACGACGTGCCCGCGGACGTCCTGGCCGAGCTGGACGTGCGGCCGGTGGGCGACGTGGCCGACATCCTCGCCTACGCGTTGGATACGGCCGAAGCGCACCACGTCGCCGCCTGACCTCCGGCGATCCTGATGCCGGCGTCGAGCCATAGCTCGACGCCGGCATCGCGATCTCCTCGTGTGGTCGGCTCGCACCGGACCGGTGAGGTTCGAGGCCGGCAGAACTGAATCCCGGTAGGACGGCCGACCCGGTGAACGACTGGCCGTTGACAAAGCACTGGCCCGTTCGCCGATCAACACG
>JAODNL010000076.1 GCA_025465405.1 Pseudonocardiales bacterium
GTCGGCCTGCTGGTGCTGCTCGCGGTGATCATCTCCCCGCATTTCCACGGCCGCACCGACCTGGGCTATCTGATCCCGACCGAGATCGTCCTGGTTGTGATCGCCATCCCGCCGATCCTCGCCAACACCTATGCCGGTGTGCAGAACGTCGATCCGGAGGTGCGCGATGCCGCCGCGGGAATGGGCATGACCGGCCCGCAGGTGCTGCGTCGGGTCGAGCTGCCGTGCAGCCTGCCGCTGATCTTCTCCGGCGTGCGCAGCGCGACGTTGCAGGTGATCGCGACCGCGACGATCGCCTCGTACCTGCCGCTGCTCGGCGGGTTCGGGCGCTACATCTACGACGGCTTCCACCAGCAGGACTTCCCGCAGATGATCGGCGGCGGCGTGCTCGTCGCGATCCTGGCCGTGGCCGCGGACCTGCTGCTGGCAATGGTGCAGCGTCTCGCCGTCTCCCCGGGAGTTTCGGGTCGCTTCTCGCGCCGGACCATGCGATCGACCGGACCGGCTACGGCCGCAGTCGTGCAAGCGGAGGTATCGCCTGTGTGATCGTTTCCTCTCGACACGAACCCATCTGACGCACGATCGATCTCTAGGAGAGTCATGAAGCGCAAGACCCTCGTCGCCGGGGCGGCCATGACCGCGCTGGCATTGACCCTCACCGCCTGCGGCAAGGACAGCTCGAAGTCCTCCAGTAGCTCGAGCAGCGGTACTTCCGGCACCGCCACCATTGCCAGCAAGATGCTGCTCGGCGGACCCGCCGAGTTCCAGACCCGCGCCGACGGCATCCCCGGCCTGCAGAAGATCTACGGCGTCACGTTCCAGGGCTTCAAGGTGCTCGACACCGGCGGGCCGCTCACCGTCACCGCTCTGAAGAACGGCCAGGTCGACGCGGCCGACCTCTTCACCACCGATCCCGCCATCAAGGCGAACAACTTCGTCGTCCTCGAGGACCCGAAGAACGACTTCGGCGCGCAGAACGTCCTGCCCTTGATCCGCACGACGAAGGCCACCGCCGGCGTGAAGCAGGTGCTCAACTTCATCTCGTCCAAGCTGACGACCAGCGCGCTGATCGACCTGCGGACCAAGGTCGAGGTGAACAAGGAGGACCCGGACAAGGCGGCGCAGGAATGGCTGGGCTCGCTGGGCGCCGCGCTGCCGACGACGAAGCCGGCGGCCGGTGTCTCGCTCAAGATCGGCTCGGCGAACTTCCCTGAGAACGTGGTGCTCGCCGACATCTACGCCGAGGCGCTGAAGGGCGCGGGAGCCAACGTCAGTACGCAGCTGAACATCGGTGCCCGCGAGAAGTACATCCCGGCGTTGAAGGACGGCTCCATCGACCTGCTGCCGGAGTACAGCGGCTCCTTGCTGCACTACCTCGACAAGAACGCCTCGGTCGCGAGTTCGGCTCAGGTGTACACGGACTTGCAGAAGGCGTTGCCCAGCAACCTGATCGTGCTCAACCAGTCGACGGCCGAAGATCGTGACGCGATCGTGGTGACGTCGGCGACCGCGCAGAAGTACAACCTGAAGTCGATCGCCGACCTGGCCAACAAGGCGTAGTCGGACCGACCGTTGTGGCGGCCCGGGATCCGGCGATCCCGGGCCGTTGCGCGTGCGAGAGGGAGAGCGTGAGCTTCGACGAGCTGTGGGCGGACCTGTCCGACGTCGGCCGGGATCCGCGCAGCGGCGGGTATCGCCGGTTCGCCTGGACCCGTGCCGATGCCGAGCTGCGGGAATGGTTCGCGGGCGCGGCGGCGCGGCGCGGACTGGACGTCACCGTCGACCGGTGTGGCAACCAGTGGGCGTGGTGGGGCGACCCGGACACCGGCCCCGGAATCGTCACCGGCAGCCACCTCGACTCGGTGCCTGACGGTGGCGCGTTCGACGGACCCCTCGGCGTCGTCTCGGCCTTCGCCGCCGTGGATGCCCTGCGGGACAAGGGTTTCCAGCCCGGGCGCCCGCTCGGCGTCGTGAACTTCTGCGACGAGGAGGGGGCCCGATTCGGCATCGCCTGCGCGGGGTCCCGCCTGCTCACGGGAGCGCTCGCGCCCGAGCGCGCGTTGGCGCTGCGCGACGCCGACGGCGTGACGATGGCCGACGCGCTCGCTGCCGCCGGGCGCGGTACCGACGTCGGTCGCGACGACGAGACGCTGCGCCGCGTCGGTGCGTTCGTGGAGCTGCACGTCGAGCAGGGCCGCGGACTGGCCGATCTCGACGCCGCACCGGTGGCCGTCGCCAGCGCGATCTGGCCACACGGCCGGTTCCGGGCGGACCTGCCAGGTGAGGCGAACCACGCCGGAACCACCCGGCTGCCCGACCGCCGCGACCCCACCCTCGCCTACGCCCGCTTGGTGCTGGCTGCCCGTGACGCCGCCGAGCGGCACGACGCGGTGGCCACCTGCGGCAAGGTCCGTGTCGAGCCCAACGGCGTCAACGCGATTCCGTCGCACGTCACCGCGTGGGTGGACGCCAGAGGTCCGCGCGAGGCGGACGTCCGCGCAGTCCTCGGTGAGCTGTCGTCGCTCACCGAGCGGGCCGGCGGCGCCTTCGTCGAGGAGTCCTGGACCGCCGAGACACCGTTCGACGCGACGTTGCGGGATCGGCTCGTAGCCACGCTGAGCGGTGTGCCGGTGCTGGCCACCGGGGCCGGGCACGACGCAGGAATCCTTGCCGCACAGGGCATTCCCACCGGCATGATCTTCGTCCGCAATCCGACCGGAGTGTCACATTCGCCGGCTGAATTCGCCGAGCGGGCCGACTGCCTGGCCGGAGTCACCGCACTCACGGCCGTGCTGGAGGACCTGCTCGGGGCGCCGGCATGACGACGTACTTCGCGCCGCACGCCTGGCTGCCCAACGGCGTCACGCCCGACGTGCGCATCGAGGTCGGCGACGGGCGGATCACCGCAGTGACGCCGGACTCGGTGGCGCAGCCTGGTGACCGCCGGCTTGACGGGCTGACCCTGCCTGGCTTCGCGAACACGCACAGCCACGCGTTCCATCGCGCCCTGCGCGGCCGAACCCACGGCGACGGCGGCACGTTCTGGACGTGGCGCGAGCGGATGTACGCGATCGCCGGACGGCTGGATCCGGACACCTACCTGGCGCTGGCGCGGGCGACGTTCGCCGAGATGGCACTGGCCGGCGTGTCCGTTGTCGGCGAGTTCCACTACCTGCACCACAGCCCCGGCGGAGTGCCGTACGCGGATCCGAACGCGATGGGCGCGGCAATGCTCCAGGCCGCGGCCGAGGCCGGGATCCGGATCACGCTGCTGGACACCTGTTACCTCTCCGGTGGACTCGGGGCCGACGGCCCGCGGCCGCTGGCCCCGCAACAGTTGCGATTCGGCGACGGCAATGCCGAGCGCTGGGCCGCCCGGGTGGCGGCGCTGGCGCCGGCGCCACATGCCCGCGTCGGCGCCGCCGTCCATTCGGTCCGTGGTGTCCCGCGGGATCAGTTGCCGGCCGTGGTCGCGGCGGCGCATGGGCGGCCGCTGCACGTCCACCTCTCCGAACAGCCCGCGGAGAACGACCAATGCCTGGCCGCATACGGCGTCACGCCCACCGCGCTGCTTGCCGAGGCGGGCGCGCTCGGCCCGCTCACGACGGCCGTGCACGCCACGCACCTCACCGCCGAGGACATCGCGGTTCTCGGCTCGAGCGCAACGTCGATCAGCATGTGCCCGACGACCGAGCGCGATCTCGCCGACGGCATCGGACCGGCGCGCGCGCTGAAGGATGCCGGCGCGCCGATCACCCTCGGCAGTGACCAGCACGCGGTCATCGACCTGTTCGAGGAAGCGCGGGCGCTGGAGATGGACGAGCGGCTCGCGTCGTTGCAGCGCGGCCGGTTCACGCCCGGCGAACTCGTCACCGCCCTGACCGACCACGGGCATCGCAGTCTCGGCTGGTCCGACGCGGGCCGCATCGCCGCGGGTGCGCGCGCCGATCTCACCGCCGTCCGGCTCGACACCGCGCGCACGGCTGGATGCCGGCCGGATCAGGCAGTCATGGCGGCGACGGCGCCCGACGTGCACACCGTGATCGTCGACGGGCAGGTAGTCGTCGAGGACGGCCGGCACCGGCTCGGCGACGTCGGCCGGCTGCTCGCCCGTGCGATCGAGCCGCTCTGGCGCGGATAGGCCCGAACGTCAGCGGCCGAACAATCCGCCGGCGATGCCGCCGAGCCCTTCGCGAGGCTGGCTGCCCGGCGCGGCCTCGCCGACCCACTGGGCGAACGCCTCCGGGTTGCGGGTCTGCAGCAGAACGCGTCCGGGTCCGGAGAAGTCGAACACCCAACCCTCGCCCGACTTCATCGACTGGATCGACCGGCCTTGGACCGCGCGACGCATGCGGAACTGGATGGACAGGTCGTACGCGACCACGTGCCCGGTGTCGATCGTGACCTCTTCGCCGGCTTCCAGGTCGATGACGTCGATCGCGCCGTAGATGCTGACCAGGGCCTCGCCCTGGCCGCTGGCGCGGAAGCCGAAGCCGCCCTCGCCGCCGAACAGGTTGGCCATGCCGCCCCACTGGGTGTCGACCTGCACGCCGTGGGAGTTGGCGATCCAACTGCCGCGGCGCAGGAAGAACGGGCGATCCGGCGTGACGTCGATGGACACCGTGTCGCCGGGAAGCATGCCGGCCACATCCACCCAGCCACCCTGCGCCGGTGCCGTGAACGTGGTCACGAAGAACGAGCCGCCGCCGAGCACGCTGCGCTTGAGTCCGGCCACCATGCCGCCCTGGGCTTTGGCCTCGAGCATGACGCCGGAGCTGTGCGCGATCATCGCGCCTCCTTCGACGCGAAGCGGCTCGTTCGCAGCCAGCACGCAACGTGCGACGGTGAAGGACGGGCTGTGCCGAAGCTGAACCTGCATCACGGCCTCCTCGCGGCCGACGGGAGGGCACCCGCCGCGTGAAGCGACACTATCTCGACCGCCCCCGGCCGCTCGGGTATCGCTGAGTAACAGTAGGTGCCACAGCCCCTTCCTATGGGACGATCGGCCCGTGACAGCTGTGGCCGAGCGCTCGGTGGGCCAGCTGCCGCTGCCAGCGCGTCGAATGCCGTTCGGCCTGTCCCGGTGGGTGCTCGTGCCGACGGCGGTGTCGGTCCTCAACGCGGTCGCGTTCATGTTTCTCCGTCCCGGTGTGAACGACCTCTGGGCGGCTCGGGCGCGCGCCTCCGCCGTCCGCCACGGGGTCGGACTGACGTACTGGTTCTCCTGGTTCGGCGGCGGGTCGACGCCCGGCAACTATTCGGTGATCTCGCCATACCTGTCGGCCCTGCTGAGCGCCGAACTGGTGGGCGCGCTGTCGGCTGTCGCGATCGTGGTGCTCGCGGCGGTGCTGCTGCGCAACACTGCGCACCCGACCGCCAGCACCGCGCTCGCCGCCGTGGCCGGCGGTATCAACCTGTGGAGCGGCCGGGTGCCGTTCCTGCTCGGGACAGCGTTCGCGGTGGCGGCGTTGATCGCCGTCAAGAACCAGCGTCGCGTCCCGGCCGCCCTCCTCACCGCGCTGTCGATCGCGTCGTCACCGGTGTCAGGAGCATTTCTTGCCCTCGGGCTGGCGGGCTCGTTCGTGGCGAACCGGTCGCACCGCACGATCAGCGCCACGACGATCGCGACGGTTGTCGTCAGCCTCGGCGTGGTGGGGCTCATGTTCGGCTCGCCCGGGCCGCAGCATTTCTCCTGGGGCCTGTGTGCCGAGTCGGTCGGCGCGCTCGTGCTGTTCGCCTTCGCGCGGCCGCCCGAGAACCTGCGCGTCGTCCTCTGGCTGTCGATGTTCACCGCACTCGCGATGACGGTCGTCCCGAACGGTTTGGGCTCCAATTTCGGCCGGATGATCTGGTTCTGCCTTCCCGTCGCGGTGGTGGCGACGAGCCCCCGAAAGGCGTGGATCCCGCTGCTGCTGGTCTCCCCGATCCTGCTGTCCGGCGCGAATCTGACCGTCACCGATCTCCGGGACGCGAGCAACCGGATTGCCTCCGTGTCGTACTACACGCCGCTGGCGAAGGAGCTCGACAGCATCAGCGGCCTGAACAACTACCGCCTCGAGGTCGTCGCCGAGGGGGCCCACGCCGCCTACGACGCGTTGCTCAACCACGCCATGCTGGCGCGCGGCTGGGAGACCCAGGAGGACAACGCGCTCAACAAGACGCTGATGAGCCGCACTCTCAACGCGACGTCCTACAAGATCTGGCTGGACAACAACTCGGTCGGGTACGTGGCTCTGCCTCGTTCCAAGGTCGAGAAGTATCCGGAGTTCGGGCTGGTGGCGGGCGGGACACTGCCGTACCTGAAGCAGATCTGGAGCAGCGCCGACTGGACGCTGTATCGGGTGAGCCAGCCGACACCGATCGTCGCCCCACCGCAGAGCGTGCTGTCCTTCGGCCAGTCGCAGCTGGTCATCCGGGCCTCGTGCGCGTGCACGTTCAGCATCCGGGTGCGCTACTCGAGATACCTGCGCGCCGACCCGGTCACCGGCCGGGCCACCTCGGAACTGGCCGACGACGGCTACGGCTTCACGAACATCACGACACCGGCTCCCGGCGACTACGTGTTGCACGGCAGCGTCATCAACCTCTTCCACTGAGTTGCGCTGACTTCCGTTTGCCTGCGTAGGCCTTACGCGGATGTGGGGCGGCAGACGCTGGTGTGACTCACGTCACGGCCCGGTCGGGAACTTGAGTCGACCTGACTCAGTTCTTTTGACAGAGCCACAAGCCGGAGAGCACGATGGCCGGCAGGCACGAATCACCAGCAGCCC
The DNA here is from genome assembly GCA_025465405.1 of Pseudonocardiales bacterium. Lineage (GTDB taxonomy): Bacteria > Actinomycetota > Actinomycetes > Mycobacteriales > Jatrophihabitantaceae > RYN-117. The sequence goes on from JAODNL010000076.1 coordinate 6,771, forward strand.
AGCAGAACGTCATCCAAAATCGTCGTAGAGGGAGTCATCCACCATGGCACGAGCGGTCGGCATCGACCTCGGCACCACCAACTCCGTCGTCTCCGTCCTATCCGGTGGCGAGCCGGAGGTGATTGCCAATTCCGAAGGATCGCGCACCACGCCCAGCGTGGTCGCGTTCGCCAAGAACGGCGAGGTGCTCGTCGGCGAGGTCGCCAAGCGCCAGGCCGTCACCAACGTCGACCGCACCATCCGCTCCGTTAAGCGGCATATGGGCGATCCTTCGTGGAAGGTCGACATCGACGGCAAGTCCTACACGCCGCAGGAGATCAGCGCCCGCGTGCTGCAGAAGCTCAAGCGCGACGCGGAGGCCTACCTCGGCGAAACAGTCGCCGACGCCGTGATCACGGTTCCGGCGTACTTCAACGACTCGCAGCGCCAGGCCACCAAGGAGGCCGGCCAGATCGCCGGTCTGAACGTCCTGCGCATCGTCAACGAGCCGACCGCCGCGGCACTCGCCTACGGCCTGGACAAGGGCGAGAAGGAGCAGACGATCCTGGTCTTCGACCTAGGTGGCGGCACGTTCGACGTGTCGCTGCTCGAGATCGGCGAGGGCGTCATCGAGGTGAAGGCCACCAGCGGCGACAACCACCTCGGTGGTGACGACTGGGACCAGCGCGTCATCGACTGGCTCGTCGACAAGTTCAAGGCCGCGCACGGCATCGACCTGACCAAGGACAAGATGGCCATGCAGCGCCTGCGCGAGGCCGCCGAGAAAGCCAAGATCGAGCTCTCGTCGTCGCAGCAGACCAGCATCAACCTGCCTTACATCACGCAGGACGCCGAGAAGAACCCGCTGTTCCTGGACGAGTCGCTCTCCCGCGCCGAGTTCCAGAAGATCACCGCGGACCTGCTCGACCGCACCAAGGCGCCGTTCCACAACGTCATCAAGGACGCGAGCATCAGCCTGAGCGAGATCAACCATGTGGTGCTGGTCGGCGGCTCCACCCGCATGCCGGCCGTCAGCGAACTGGTCAAGGAGCTGACCGGCGGCCAGGAGCCGAACAAGGGTGTGAACCCCGACGAGGTGGTCGCCGTCGGCGCGGCGCTGCAGGCCGGCGTGCTCAAGGGCGAGGTCAAGGACGTCCTGCTGCTCGATGTCACGCCGCTGTCGCTGGGCATCGAGACCAAGGGCGGCATCATGACCAAGCTGATCGAGCGGAACACCACGATCCCGACGAAGCGCTCCGAGATCTTCACGACCGCCGAGGACAACCAGTCCAGCGTGCAGATCCAGGTCTATCAGGGTGAGCGCGACATCGCGGCCTACAACAAGAAGCTGGGCATGTTCGAGCTGACCGGCCTGCCGCCGGCGCCGCGCAACGTGCCGCAGATCGAGGTCACCTTCGACATCGACGCGAACGGCATCGTGCACGTGTCGGCGAAGGATCTGGCCACCAACAAGGAACAGGGCATGACGATCACCGGCGGCTCGGGCCTGTCGAAGGACGAGATCGACCGGATGATGAAGGACGCCGAGGCGCACGCCGAGGAGGACCGCCAGCGCCGCGACGAGGCCGAGGTCCGCAACTCCGCCGAGGGTCAGCAGTTCGCCACGGAGAAGTTCCTCAGCGAGAACGGTGACAAGCTGCCGCCCGAGAAGAGGACCGAGCTCGAGAACGCCCTGGAAGTGCTGAAGAAGGCGCTGGCCGGTGCTGACATCGAGGCGATCAAGTCGGCACAGGAGAGCGTGTCGAAGGTCGCGTCCGAGGCCGGCGGCGCGATGTATGCCGCATCCGCCGAGGCAGGACCGGATGGCGCGAGCGCCGCTGCCGGATCGGCTGACGCAGGCACCGCCGACGACGACACGGTCGTCGACGCGGAGGTCGTGGACGAGGGGACGGACAGCGGCCCCGCCGGGGAGCAGAAGTGACTGAGCGCCCCGAGGGCACCGACCGACCGGACGAGCCGGACCGGGTCGTCGTCCGCGACAAGCGGAGGATCGACCCGGTCACCGGCGCGGCCCGCACGCCGGCCCCGGCCGACACCGGTAGCAGGCCGTCCACGCCGTCCACGCCGTCCACGCCGTCTGCGCCGTCCACGCCTGACGAGGGTGCGGCGGACGTGGCGGCCGAGGTGGCCGCGTTGCGCGACGACGTCGCCGAGCGCACCGCCGACCTGCAGCGCGTGCAGGCCGAATACGCCAACTACCGCAAGCGGGCCGAGCGAGACCGCCTGGCCGCCGGCGAGGTGGCGATCAGCCGGGTGCTCACCGAGATGCTGCCGGTGCTCGACGACATCGACCGAGCCCGTCAGCACGGTGACCTGACCGGTGCGCTGAAGGCGGTGGCCGACCACCTGGACAGCATCTTCAGCAAGCTCGGCCTGCAGGCATTCGGCGAGGTCGGCGATCCGTTCGACCCCGCGATCCACGAGGCCGTCCTGCACACCGAGTCCGACGACGTCAGCGAGCCGACCTGCACGACCGTCATGCGCCAGGGCTACCGGCACGGCGAGCGGTTGCTCCGCCCGGCGATGGTCGGCGTGTCCGAGCCGGCAACGCCCACCGATGACGCCGACCCGAATGTCGTGGACGAGCCATAGGTCAGTATCAAGATCCACAAAATACGACGAGGAGGTGACGGCCGGCGATGAGCACGAAGGACTACATCGAGAAGGACTACTACCAGGCGCTGGGCGTCGCCAAGGACGCGTCGGCCGCCGAGATCAAGAAGGCCTACCGCAAGCTGGCCCGTGAGCTGCACCCGGACAAGAACCCCGGTGACGCGCCGGCCGAGGCCCGTTTCAAGGAGGTCTCCGAGGCCTACGACGTGCTGTCCGACGACACCAAACGCAAGGAGTACGACGAGGCCCGCTCGCTGTTCGGTACCGGTGCCTTCGGCGGCGGCGGCTTCTCCGGCGGGGGCTCGGCCTTCGACATGTCCGATGTCTTCGGCACGTCCGGCGCGGGCGGTCTCGGAGACCTGTTCGGCGGCCTGTTCGGCAACTCCGCCGGCACCGGGGCCGGCACCCGCACCCGACCCCGCTCGAGCGCCCCATCGCGGGGGCAGGATGTCACCGCCGAGGTCAGCCTCGGTTTCGACGAGGCCGTCCACGGCGTCACCCTGCCGCTGAAGCTCTCCGGACCCG
>JAODNL010000085.1 GCA_025465405.1 Pseudonocardiales bacterium
CATGGATCGCGGCGACGGCAGCGGGCGCAACCTCCGCGAGTTGTGCGCTGACCTCCTCTCGGCGGTGCCCGACAACCACGACTGTGTGCCGCGGGTGGAGCGGCTGCGCGGCGGCGAGCACGTGGCCCAGCAGCGACCGGCCGGCGAATCCGTGCAGCACCTTGGGTGCGGCGCGTGACTTCATCCGGGTTCCCTCGCCGGCGGCGAGGACGACGACCGCGATGGGGGAGTCGGTCACGGCGGGCGAGGACCTTTCTGTCGGACGTGTCGCGGACGTAACTGTGCTGGGGGACTCGGACTCGAACCGAGACTGCAAGGCTCCAAAGGCCTGCGGGCTGCCGATTACCCCATCCCCCATCGACCGCCGTCAGCCTACCGGCGGGGGCCGTCCAGCGGCCGCCCGCGGCGCCTTGGTGGTTACGCAGACGTAAGTTACGCTGGCGTAACCAAGCGATGCGGTCTGACTTTCGGGCACGTGCACGAGGAAGACGATCACCGATGACACTTCTCGACGACCGCCCTGCCGCGTCCGGGCCCAAGCCCGTCTTCGAAGGGACGAAGCACCGCGGCGAGCAGTTCGCGCTCTACACCTTTGTGATCGTGCCGTTCCTCGCGTTCGCCGCGGCAACCCCGGTCGCCTGGGGCTGGGGACTCGGGTGGACCGACGTGGTGCTGTTCCTCGCCTTCTACATCGTGTCCGGTCTCGGCATCACCGTCGGATACCACCGGCTGTTCACGCACGGATCCTTCAAGGCCAACCGAGCTCTGCGGATCGGCCTCGCCATCGCCGGCAGCATGGCGATCGAAGGACCGGTGATCCGCTGGGTGGCCGACCACCGCCGCCATCACGCGTTCAGTGACCGCGACGGCGACCCGCATTCACCCTGGCGCTACGGCGAGACCGTCCCCGCATTGGTCAAGGGGCTGTCGTTCGCGCACATCGGCTGGATGTTCGACGTCGAGCACACCAACCGCGAGAAGTTCACGCCCGACCTGCTGGAAGACCACGACATCGCGCGCGTCGACCGGCTGTTCCCCCTGTGGGGCGCGGTGTCGGTGTTCGCGCCGGCCGTGCTCGGCGGCCTGATCACGTGGTCGTGGGGCGGCGCGCTGTCGGCATTCTTCTGGGCGTCGCTGGTGCGGATCTTCGTCCTGCACCACGTCACGTGGTCGATCAACTCCATCTGCCACACGATCGGCGAGAAGCCGTTCGCCGCCCGGGACAAGAGCACCAACTTCTGGCCGCTGGCGATCCTCAGCTTCGGCGAGAGCTGGCACAACATGCACCACGCCGATCCCACCGCCGCGCGCCACGGCGTGCTGCGCGGGCAGATCGACGAGTCCGCGCGCGTGATCTGGCTGTTCGAGAAGCTCGGCTGGGCGACGGACGTGCGCTGGCCGAAGCCGGAGCGTCTCGACAAGCTGCGCGCCTGATCAGGCCACCTTGATGGCCACAACGCCCGTCGTCGTGCCGACGTAGACCTTGTCCGGGCCGAGTGCGGGCGTGGCGAAGCGCGTCGTCGCGCCCACGGCGATCGAGCCCAGCTGCGCCCCGTTCGAACCCGACAGTGCGTAGAGATTGCCGTTGCCCAGCGCGTACAGCGCGCCGTTGCCGGCGACCGGCGAGCCGCTGGACAGCGACGTGGTCCATCGCTTGGTGAACGTGCCGTTGGCGTTCACCTCCACCCGCGTCACCCCGTTGGTACAGGGCAGGTAGACGGTGTTGCCGGTGATCGCGGAGACGCCGAACGCGGCGCACAGCGGGGCCCGGTAGCTTTGCCCGCCGATGTGGCCGAGACTGCTTGCGCGCAGCACGTAGCCCTCGCCGGACTTGCCGGCCTGCAGGATGAGCCCGCTCGAGGTATAGGCCGGAGTGAGCGAGCCGAGGTCAAGGTCGGCCGCGTTGTCGTTCGCCCAACCGGCCGGCGCGAAGTAATCCAGGCGCCGGCTGTTGGCGCTGAGCCGGGTGACCGAGTCGCTGTAGTCGTACGCGCCGGAGGTCGACGCTCCATTGCCGACGGCGACGTACACGGTGCCGTCGGCGGCGACGACCGGACCGCCCGCCGCCCAGATTCCCGCCTCTCGAGCGGTCGGCACGACGTAGGCGGTGGCACCAAGGGCACCGCTCGCCTTGAGCGAGATGACCGCGCCCTTGTAGTTGCCACAGTCGCCGGCCAGGCCGCCGAAGGCCACGAAGATGTTGCCGCGACCGTCGTCGGCGAGCGCGGCCCGCTGCTGCTCGGCCTTCGGATCCGTGCCGGGCACCTCGACGCGGCGATTGACCTGCACGGCACCGGTGCCGGCGTTCAGACCGAAGATCTCATGCCGTACCACGGACGTGGGATCCGCGGACTCGGTCACGACGAACACCCGCTTCGTCGCGGCGTCGTAAACCGGCGTTCCGGTGATCCCCAGCGGGTCGATGTTGCCGCACGGCAGGGCTGAGCGGCTCACCGGCGTATGCAGGTGCTTGAACCACCTCTGGCCGCCGGTGTTGACGTCGAGTGAATAGACGCTGTCGTTCTCGGTGGCCACGATCAGACTGCTGCCGACCACGATCGGGGAGCCGTAGACCGCGCCGTCCAACGTGACCCCGAATGCCCGGCTCAGTGCATGGAAACGCGTCTGCGTCGGCAGCGACCCGGTGCGACGGGCGTCGCCATGGTCGGTGGGCCAGGTGAACGCGGTGCTGGAGACGGCGGCGAGGAGCAGGGCGGTCAGAGCGAGGAGGCGGCGCATTCGTCAGAGCTTGGCGGTGGATGGCCCGATATGTCCAGACCTAGGTGACAGTTGCGTCCATGCCGCGGGCGAACGCGGGGTCGCGATACGCCTCGGTAGCCAGGACGTCGCGCAGGGTCTCCATTGCGGTCCATACGTCGGCGAAGCTGAGGTACAGCGGGGCCAGGCCGAGCCGCAACAGGTCGGGCGCGCGGAAGTCGCCGACCACTCCCCGGGCGACCAGCGCCTGAGTCACCTCGTAGGCGTGCGGCATCCGCAGCGCCGCCTGCGACCCGCGGCGCTCGTGCTCCCGGCGGGTGACCACCTCGACACCGAAGGCAGCGAGGTTCGCGTCCGCGTAGCCGATGACGAGGTCGCTGAGCGCGAGCGACTTGGCCCGAACCGCGGCGAGGTCGACGCCGTCCCAGACATCCAGCGCGGCGTCGAGGGCCAGCATGCTGAGCAGGGCCGGTGTGCCGATCCGGCCGCGCGCGATGCCCGTGGCCGGCACGTACTGCTGCTCGAGCGCGAACGGGTCCGCGTGCCCGTGCCAGCCGGTCAGGGGCAGGTCGGCGGACGGCTGGAGGCGGGTCGGCAGGTACAGCCAGGCCGGCGATCCCGGGCCGCCGTTGAGGTACTTGTACGTGCAGCCGACCGCGGCGTCGGCCGCCAACCCGTCGAGGTCGAACGGCAGCGCGCCGGCGACGTGGCACAGGTCCCACAGCATGAGCGCGCCGGCGTCGTGGACGGCGGCGGTGATCGCGGGCGCGTCCCACCGCTCACCGGTCCGGTAGTCCACCGCGCTGAAGGAGACGACCGCGGTGTCGGCATCCAGCACGCCGGCCAGGTCGGGCGGTGCCACGCGCACGAGGCGCAGCCCGAGGATTCGTGCGACGGACTCGGCAAGGTACTGGTCGGTGGGGAAGTTGGCGCCGTCGGTGATGATCGTGCGACGGCCGGTGCCGATCCGGGCCAGCGCGGTCAGGGCCTGGAACAGCTGGACGCTGGTCGAGTCGCCACAGATCACCTGGCCGGGGGCCGCCCCCACGAGCGCGCCGATGCGATCGCCGACGTGAGCGGGCAGTTGCCACCAGCCGTTGCTGTTCCACGAGGAGATCAGGTCCCGTCCCCACTGGCGCTCGACGGCGTCGGCCACCGCGGCGGGGACGTTTGCCGGTAGCGCGCCGAGTGAGTTGCCGTCCAGATAGACGACGTCCGGGGGAAGCGCGAAGCGGGCCCGGGCGAAGGCCAGCGGGTCCGCCGCGTCGGCCGCGACCGCCGCCGCGCGCGAGGACACCGGGTCAGCCACCGCGCACCTCCCAGAGGTCGGGGAAGGCCGGGCGGAACAGCGTCGAGCGGAGGTACTCGGCGCCCGCCGAGCCACCCGTGCCGATCTTCGCGCCGATGATCCGCTCGACCATCTTCACGTGCCGGTACCGCCATTCCTGGATGCCTTCGTCGATGTCGACGAGTGCCTCGCAGACTTCGGCGGCCGGAGCCGTCTCATCGGCGTAGACGTCGGCGAGCACCCGCTGCAGGTCCGCGTCGGACTGCCACGGTGCCGCGGGGTCACGCTCGAGCATGCGCGCCGGCAGGTCGTGACCCGCGGCGACGAGGAAGCGCAGCAGCGAGTCGAACACCGACCGCCGATGGATCGCAGCTGCCAGGCGCGGGTCGCTGGTGGCGTCGGCGAAGTCACGGCGGCCCAGCACGGCTTCGATCTCGCGGAACTGGTTGGACTGGAATCCGCTGGCCGAGCCGAGCTCGGGGCGGAACGAGGCGAACTGCCGCGGCGTCATCGTCTCCAGGACGTCCAGCTGCCCGACGATCGTCTTGAGGATCTTCGCGATCCGCCGCGCGGTGTGCAGCGCGCCGGAGCTGTTGCCGTCCTCCAGGCGCCG
>JAODNL010000113.1 GCA_025465405.1 Pseudonocardiales bacterium
CGGACGTGGTGGCTCGATGCACCTGCAATGGAAGGCCGCCGGCGCGATCGGCACGAACGCCATCGTGGGCGGCGGAGTTCCCCTCGCCGCCGGGTCGGCGTGGGCCCATCGTCACGCCGGTACGGACGCGGTTGCGGTGACCTACTTCGGCGACGGCGCGATGAACATCGGCTCCACGTTGGAGTCCTTCAACCTGGCCGCCGCGTGGAAGCTGCCGATCTGTTTCTTCGTCGAGAACAACCTCTATGCGGTCTCGACCAATGTCGCCGAGGTCACCGGCGAGCCGCGGCTCTCCGCCCGCGGTCCCGGGTTCGGCATCCCGAGCTACAAGGTCGACGGCATGGACGTGCTGGCCGTGTACCTGACGATGCAGGATGCGCTCGGGCGGATGCGTGCCGGCGGAGGTCCCGTCCTTGTCGAGGCCGATGTCTACCGCTACTTCCACCAGAACGGTCCGTTCCCCGGCAGCGCTTTCCGCTATCGCTCGAAGGAGGAAGAGCAGTTCTGGCGCGATCGCGACCCGATCCTGCGGCTGTCCGGGCACCTGCTGCGACGCGGAATCCTCACCGAGTCCGTGCTGGAATCAGCGGCTGAGCGCGCGAAAGACCTTATGGCCGACGTCGGTTCCGTGCTACTCGAACCGGTGTCCGGCGGCAAGCCGGGCGAGCGGCGGATCAAGCCGGCCGAATGGCCCGATCCGGCGTTCGTCAACGTCGGTATCCGAGGCGACCTCAGCGAGTTCGTCGACGCGCCGACAGCGGACCGCGATGACTTCGCAGGGCAACTGACCGAGATGAAATTCATCGATGCTGTGGCCGGCGTCATGGCGCGGCGGATGGCCGATGACGATCGGATCGTCGTGATGGGTGAGGACGTGCACCGTCTCAACGGCGGGACGAACGGTGCGACGCGCGGGCTCAAGGAAGCCTTTCCGGACCGCGTACTTGGCACCCCGATCAGTGAGAACGCGTTCGCCGGCCTGGGCGGTGGCGTGGCCATGGACGGTCGCTTCGTCCCCGTGGTCGAGTTCATGTATGCCGACTTCATGTGGGTCGCCGCCGACCAGCTCTTCAACCAGATCGGCAAGGCACGACATATGTTCGGCGGTGAGGGTGCCGTGCCGCTGGTATTGCGCAGCAAGGTCGCGATGGGCACCGGTTACGGCTCGCAGCATTCGATGGACCCGGCCGGAATATTCGCCACTGCTCCGGGCTGGCGGATCGTCGCGCCGTCGACGCCGTTCGACTACGTCGGCCTCATGAACGCAGCGCTGCGATGCCAGGACCCGGTGGTGGTTCTCGAGCACGTCGACCTGTACACGAGCGCCGGCGACGGTGTGCTCGACTCGTGGGATTACTGCATTCCGGTGGGCAAGGCCGCCGTGCGGCGGACCGGCTCGGCAGTGACGGTGCTGACCTACCTGGCAATGACAAATGTCGTGCTCGACGCCGTCGAGTCGGTCGCCGTCGACGCCGAGGTGATCGACCTGCGGTGGCTGGACCGAGCCAGCATCGACTGGGACACGATCGGCGCGAGCATCAAGAAGACCAACCGGGTACTCATCGCCGAGCAGGGTGCGCTGGGCACGTCCTACGGTGGATGGCTCAGCGACGAGATCCAGCGCCGGTACTTCGATTGGCTCGACCACCCCGTCGAGCGGGTGACCGGTGGCGAGGCGTCCCCGAGCATCAGCAAGGTGCTCGAGCGGGCCGCGATCGCGAAGGCCGAGGAGGTCGCCGCGAAGCTGACCGAGACGGCGGGCGCTTGACATGCCTGAATTGCTTCGCATGCCAGAGGTGGCCGCGAACACGACCGAGGCGACGCTGACGGCCTGGCCCGTCGCCGAGAACACGCCGTACTCCGCAGCCGATGTGATCGCCACGGTCGAGACGGCGAAGGCCGTTGTGGACGTCGAAGCCGAGGCTGATGGGGTCATCGTCAAGACGCTCGTCACGCCGGGCACGGACGTAGCGGTCGGCGTGCCCATCGCATTGATCGCCAAGCCGGGGGAGCGGGTCGACGACATCGAGGCCGCACTGACGGATCTCGGATTTGCGCGGGAGCCGGCGGCGGTGGCCGCGCCGGCAGCGGGCGCCGTGTCGGCAGTGGGCAACGCGTCGGCAGCGGGCGATGCGTCGGCAGCGGGCGATGCGTCGGCGGCGGGCGCCGTGTCGGCAGTGGGCGATGCAGCGGCCAACGGCGCGCATCAGGGACGGGTCTTCGCGAGCCCGTTGGCCAGGCGCATCGCCCACGAAGCCGGGCTCGGCTACGACCGCCTGACCGGCACCGGCCCGAACGGCCGAATCGTGCGCCGCGACGTCGAACGGGCTATCGCCGAAGCCAGCGCAGCTCCTGTGGTCACGAACGCACGCGTCGAGGCGTCGTCGTCGGCGGCCGCGAGTGTCGACGTGCCGTCCGGAAGCGTCGGAGCGCCAGCGGAACAGGCCCCGATTGCGTCGCCGACTTCGACGACCGCGACGTTCGCCGACGAGCCACACTCGCGGCTTCGATCGGCGATCGCGAGCAGGCTCGTCGAAAGCAAGCAGACGATTCCGCACTTCTATGTTCGGGGATCCGCGCGTGTCGACGCGCTGCTTGACGTGCGCGCGGAACTGAACGCCGACGCGCCGGTGAAGGTGTCGATCAACGACCTGATCGTGAAGGCGGTGGCGCAGGCGCATGTGCGCGTGCCCGCGCTCAACGTGATCTGGACCAACGACGCGATCCGATCCTTCTCCGGCGTCGACATTGCCGTGGCCATCGCGGCGCCACACGGCCTGGTGACGCCGGTGCTGCGCTCGGTCGATCGCATGCCGGTTTCGGTCGTGGCTACGACGATGCGTGACTACGTCGAGCGGGCGCAGGGCGGCCGGCTGTATCAGCACGAATTGGAAGGCGGCACGGCGACGGTCACCAACCTCGGCATGTTCGGTACCGAGGACTTCGCCGCGATCATCAATCCGCCGCACGCGTCGATCCTTGCCGTCGGCGCGATCCGGCAGGAACCGGTGGTGACGAAGAAAGGCAACGTCCGCGTACGTTCGGTGCTGCGCGTCACGCTCTCGGTAGATCATCGTCCCGTTGACGGTGCCATGGCAGCGCAGTGGATGCGATCGTTGCTCTCGATTCTCGAGCAGCCGGTGCAGATTCTGGGCTGACTGTTGCTCCGTTGAACGACATCGGCGACGGAGGCGGCTGTCTGTCGTGGTCTGGTCGGCCGGTCGCGATCCGCTCGTGATGAAGGAACGCGGCGACGGAGGAGGTTGGTCGCTGGCTCGGCTCGGTCGGCCGGGTTGCCTTGTCGTTCCGGCGTCGGCGACGGCCGGCGTTGATCCCCTGGCTCGGCTTGGTCGGCCGAGTTGCGGTATCGCCCGTGTTGAAGAGCGCGGCGACGAGGACGTTTCTGTCTGTGGCGGCTTGGTCGGCCGGCTGCGGTTCCGCTCGTGGTCTGTGTCCTCGTGTTGGTGATGATCGTGGGAGATTTGCCTTGGGGATTTGCCGTGGGATTTGCCTTGTGGATAGCGGCGGAACTGTCGGACCCGGCTGATATATTGAATGCATGTTCGATAGTGGCGAGCGGGTGGTCGCGCGGCAGGCGCTGGCCGAACTGAAGCACGCCGTCCACACCCTGCAAGCCCTCGACCCGACCCATCTCGGCGATGACGACGTCCTGGACCTGATCCGCGACGTCGAGACCGTCAAACGCCAGCTGGCCACCGTGGACCACGCGGTGATCAACGA
>JAODNL010000132.1 GCA_025465405.1 Pseudonocardiales bacterium
GGGCGCAGCTACGCCGGCGCCGCCCGCGCCGCGAGGCGATCGCGTCGGCCGAGACCGCCACCCCGGTGATGGAAAGCACGCCCGACTGACACCGCCGCGCGTGGGTGGCAGCATCGCTGGCAGTAGCCCGACGAAGGAGCCCCCATGACCGACGCCGTGATCGTCTCCACCGCCCGCTCGCCTATCGGCCGCGCGGTCAAGGGATCGCTGGCCACGATCCGCCCCGACGAGCTGGCGACGCAGATCGTTCGCGCGGCGCTGGACAAGGTGCCTGCCCTCGACCCGCACGAGATCGAGGACCTGATGATGGGTTGCGGTCAGCCCGGCGGCGAGTCGGGCTTCAACATCGGCCGGGTCGTCGCGGTGCAGCTCGGCTACGACTTCCTGCCCGGCACGACCGTGAACCGCTACTGCTCGTCGTCGCTGCAGACGTCGCGGATGGCATTTCACGCGATCAAGGCCGGCGAGGGCGACGTCTTCGTCTCCGCCGGCGTCGAGACGGTGTCGCGATTCGGGAACGGCAGCTCCGACGGCTGGCCGAACACCCACAACGCCTCCTACGCCGCGGCCGAGTCGCGGACTGCGAAGCGGGCGGAGTCGGGTGCTGACGAGTGGCGCGACCCGCGCGAGGACGGGCTGTTGCCCGACGTCTACATCGCGATGGGGCAGACCGCGGAGAACCTGGCGCTGCTCAAGGACGTCAGCCGCGAGGACATGGACCGCTTCGGGGTCCGGTCACAGAACCTCGCCGAGGAGGCGATCAAGAACGGGTTCTGGGCGCGTGACATCACGCCCGTGACGCTGCCCGACGGCACGGTCGTCTCCACCGACGACGGTCCCCGCGCGGGCGTCACCTACGAGGCGGTTTCGCAGCTCAAGCCGGTGTTCCGGCCGGACGGCCGCGTCACCGCCGGCAACTGCTGCCCGCTCAACGACGGCGCGGCCGCGGTTGTCATCATGAGCGACACGAAGGCCGCGCAGCTCGGCCTAACCCCGCTGGCCCGGATCGTCGCGACCGGCGTCTCGGGCCTGTCCCCGGAGATCATGGGCCTGGGCCCGGTCGATGCGACGCGGCGCGCCCTGGCCAACGCGAACATGACCATCGGCGACATCGACCTGGCCGAGATCAACGAGGCGTTCGCCGCCCAAGTACTGCCGTCGCAGCGCGAGTTGGGCATCGACATGGACCGCCTCAACGTCAACGGCGGCGCGATCGCCATCGGCCACCCGTTCGGCATGACGGGAGCCCGCATCACCACGACGCTGATCAACTCGCTGCAGACGCACGACAAGCAGTTCGGCCTGGAGACGATGTGCGTCGGCGGCGGTCAGGGCATGGCCATGATTCTCGAGCGGCTGTCATGAGGCGTTACGCACTGGATTTTGGGGCGTAACCACAGTGGGTCACGCTCGTTGAACGGGTAGGACGCGACCGGAAATCCGTGGGGGAATGGCCGGTCGCGTGACGCAAACGAGGGCGGACCCGGTTCCGGGTCCGCCCTCGGCGTGTGTCGAGCAGCTCGCTACTCGCGCAGATAGCTCAGCAGGCGCAGGATCTCGAGGTACAGCCAGATCAGCGTCACCATCAGCCCGAACGAGGCGAACCACGCCAACTTCTGGTCGGAGCCCTGCCGGATGCTGCGCTCGATCATGTCGAAGTCCATGACCAGGTTCATCGAGGCGATCACGATGCAGACCACGCTGAACGCGATCGCCAGCACCCCGCCGGAGCGCAGCCCGAGGCCGCCCGGGTGGAACAGGTATGCGATCAGGTTGACCACCATCAGGCCGAAAACACCGATGGTGGCACCGACCACGACACGCGTGAACTTGGGCGTTACCCGGATGGCACCGATCTTGTAGACGAACAGCATGCCGCCGGCGACCATCACCGTGCCGGTAACCGCCTGGATGACGATTCCCGAGTACATCGCGTTGAACAACCGGCTGATCGCACCGAGGAACGCGCCTTCGAGCGCCGCGTACACCAGTGCCGTGGCGGCGTTGGCCCTCATCGTGAAGGACATGTACAGGCCGAGGGCAAGCCCGCCCATGGCGCCGATGAGCAGCACCGGCAGCGCTGCCCGGGTGGTGACGAGCTCCCACGAGATCGCGCCGGACACCAGCAGCACGCCCAGCATGGCGGCGGTGCGCTGAACGACGTCGTCGAGGGTCATGTAGCGCGACGGCGCGCGGGCACCGGCGAAGGCCGGCTGGTCGTACAGCTTCTGCAGGTCGACCGCGGAGGGAGTCGGCACGCCTCGGTTCGGCCCTGATGCCTGGCCGAACTTGTTGATGACGGGGTTCTGAGCCATCGGGGTTCGAGCCTCCTGATTTACGGGGTTGGTACTACCTCGGACAACGTTATGCGCGGTCGCGGAGTTCCGGCCAGGGCCGGGTGACCGGCGGGTGCGGCGGTGGTCACCTTCGGCGTTGCGGCGGTGGTCACGTCCGCCGTTGCGGAGGTCTTACTCGCGGGTAACTTATACCCCATACACAGTGTCGCCGACACATGCAGGAGATGCACATGGCAGCTGGCACCCCGAACCGACGTGACCTCATGGGGGTGGGTCTGGCCGCGCTGAACCGGCTGGCCGGCGTCGGCGCACTCGACCGGCTGCGCCTGCGCCGGCCGATCGAGAGGGCCGTGTACGAGGCGAGCCGCACCGGGTTCAAGACCGCTGCTGCCGCCAACCGGGCGTTCTCCGCCGCGCAGACGCGCAGCGCTGCCGAGCGGCCGGCCCCGTCCGGCGACCGTGGACTGTTCGACCTGACGCCGACGGACGAGCAGAAGATGATCGTCGACGCCACGGCGGAGTTCGCCGCCGCGCAGCTGCGTCCGGCCGCGGCGGGGGCGGAGCACGACTGCGCCGCACCCGAGGCACTGCTCAAGCGGTCGGTGACCGAGCTCGGCGTGACGCTCGTCGGCATCCCGGAGAGCCTCGGCGGCATGGGGGCCGAGAGGTCGACAACGACGGGCGCGCTGGTCGCGGAGGCACTCGCGTACGGCGACATGGGCCTGGCCGTGGCCTGCCTCGCGCCGGCCGCGGTCAGCAACGCGCTCGTGCTCTGGGGCGACGCCCAGCAGCAGGCGACCTACCTTCCCGCGTTCGTCGGTGACGACGTGCCGGCCGCGGCGCTGGCGGTAACCGAGCCGCATCCGCTGTTCGATCCGTTCGCTCTGCGCACGACCGCACGGCGCATCGAGGGCGGATTCGTGCTCGACGGCCTGAAGTCCCTCGTCCCGCGCGCCGACAAGGCCGAGCTGTTCGTCGTCGCCGCGCAGCTGGACGGCGCGCCGGCGTTGTTCCTCGTCGAGTCGGGCACGCCCGGCATCACGGTCGAGGCGGAGCCGGCGATGGGCCTGCGCGCCGCGTCGATGGCCCGCGTCGCGCTGACCGATGTCGCGCTGCCCGTGTCGGCCCTGCTCGGCGGCGATGACGTCGACGCCTATGCCCAGTGCATCCGGCTGGCGCGCCTGGGCTGGGCGGCGCTTGCACTGGGCACCTGCCGCGCGGTCCTCGACTACGTCATCCCGTACGTCAACGACCGGCACGCATTCGGCGAGCCGGTAAGCCACCGTCAGGCCGTCGCGTTCATGGTCGCGAACATCGGCATCGAGCTGGAGGGCGCCCGGCTGGTGACGCTGCGCGCGGCCAGCCGAGCCGAGCAGGGCAAGCCGTTCGCGCGCGAGAGCGCGCTGGCCCGCAGACTGACCGCCGAGTACGGCATGCGGATCGGCAGCGACGGCGTGCAGCTGCTCGGCGGCCACGGCTACGTCACGGAGCATCCGGTGGAGCGCTGGTACCGCGACCTCCGGGCCGCGGGCGTCATGGAAGGCGTGGTGCTGGTCTGATGGCGATCACTTCGGCGGCCGCAGCCGTGATCAACAGCGCCCCATGGTCGTCCTGGCGACTGTCCTGGCGACCGCTTTCTGCCGCTGTTCAGCGATGTGGAGTGGAGGGGGCGGGGGCATGACGATCAACCTCGAGATGCCGAAGAAGTTCGCGCTGGTCGTCAATCAGGCGCATCAGGTGTCGACGGAGATCTTCCGGCCCATCTCGCGCAAGTACGACCGCGCCGAGCACGAGTATCCCAAGGAACTCGACATGCTCGCTTCGCTGATCGACGGCATGAACGCTTCCGGACAGAGCAACACCGGCGCGCGTGGCGTTCGCCGGGAGGACGGCGACGGCGGTGTGGGCAACCGTAACGGCACCAACATGTCCAGCGTGCTGTCGATCATGGAGGCGTGCTGGGGCGATGTGGCGATGGTGCTCTCGATGCCGCGGCAGGGATTGGGCAACGCGGCGATCGCCTCCGTCGCGAATGACGAGCAGCACGAGCGGTTCGACCCGCTGTGGGCCGCGATGGCGATCACGGAGCCGTCGTTCGGCTCGGATTCGGCCGCGGTCCAGACCACCGCGGTCCTCGACGGTGACGATTACGTGATCAACGGCGAGAAGATCTTCGTGACCGCCGGGGGACGCTGCGACGCCGTCGTGGTCTGGGCGTCGCTGGACAGGAACAGGGGGCGGGCGGCGATCAAGTCGTTCGTCGTCGAGAAGGGCACGCCCGGCCTGGTCGTCGAGCGGCTCGAGCACAAGCTCGGCATCCGCGCGTCGGATACCGCGACGATCCGGTTCACCGACTGCCGCGTCCCGAAGCGGAACTTGCTCGGTTCGCCGGACATCGAGGCCGAGCAAGGCTTTGCCGGTGTCATGCAGACCTTCGACAACACCCGGCCGCTCGTCGCGGGGATGGCGGTGGGCTGCGCGCGGGCGGCTCTGGACGAGACGCGAGAGCTGCTGCGCCAGGCGGGCGTCGAGGTCGACTACGACCGACCCGCCTACGCCCAGCACGCTGCCGCTGCCGCCTTGCTGCAGATGGAGGCCGACTGGGAGGCGGCGTATCTGCTGACCATGGAGGCCACCTGGATGGCCGACAACAACAAGCCGAACTCGCTGCAGGCCTCGATGGCCAAGGCGAAGGCGGGGCGCGCCGGCGTGGACATCACGCTGCGCTGCGTCGAGCTGGCCGGCTCGTACGGCTACGGCGAGGGCTCCTTGCTCGAGAAGTGGGCGCGGGACGCGAAAATCCTCGACATCTTCGAGGGCACCCAGCAGATCCAGCAGCTGATCGTCGCCCGCCGGCTGCTGAACAAGTCGTCCACCGAGCTCAAGTAGCGCGGGGCTGCGGCTCGCCGTCCTCAGCCCCGCGCCGTCCTCAGCGGCGGCCCGTCCTCAGCCGCGCCCTCGGCGGGGACGGGCCACGCTCGCCAGCGCGGTGCCCACACCGACGAGCCCGACACCGATCAGCAGGGCTCTGCCGATCGGGCGCAGCGGACCGGTCGAGGCGAGCTGTGCCGGTGGCGCACTGGCCGGCCGCGTCGGCGGCGCACTCGCCAGTCGCGTCGGAGCCCCGCCGGCGACGGCGTGCGTTGCCTGGACGAGCACCGTCTCGGCCGGGACACCGGGCGGGGTCGTCACCACTGGGGTCGTGCCCGTTACGAGCGTGAGCCGCTCGACGAAGGTGTAACAACCTGCGGCCGTCACCACGACGGGCGCGGTGACGTAGGTGCCGTCGCCGGTCGTCGCGAGGCTGGCCAGGGAGGCGGCAACCCGGGCCTGCGACCAGTTCAACCCGGAGCACGAACCGTCGTGTGGCGCAAGTGGCCCCAGAAGCTGGCCGGTTACCGTGCCCGGGACGCCGTCGGTCCCGCTGACGATGACCGCGTCGGTGATCTTGCCTCCCGCCGCGACCACGGCCGCGGATGCACGCGTCGTGACGGCCGGCGCGAGGACGAGCGTCGATTCGCTCGGCATCCCGTAGGACGTCGTGACCGACCGACCGGGCGTGCTGTCCGGCGTCAGCCGCTCGAGGTAGGTGTAGCAGCCGCGCCTGCTCACTACCAGCGCGGCGGTCGTGTAGGTGCCGTCGCCGGTCACGCGCATCGTTTGGCTGCCCACCACGAGTCCGGTGCCCGACCTGGCGATTGCCGATCGCCAGATCGCATCGGTGTTCTCTGCGCACCCGTGCCGGGGACTGCCCGGCAGCGGACCGAAGAGCGTCGCGATCAGAGTTGCTCCCTGCCCGTTCAGTCCGGTTATCACAACCGCGTCCGTCAGCGAGGTTCCGGCAACGACGATCCGCGCAGACACCGTCGTCGTCACCGCCGGAGCGGTCACCAGGACCGACTCGTGCGGTGCCGTGGGTGGCGAGCTCGCGGTGGCGCCGGACGGCGTCAGGGTAAGGGTCTCGGCCCACCCGTAGCAGCCTGGCTTCGTGACGACCGGGCCGGTGACGACGACGTCGCCGTTGCCGCGGTTGTCGGACCCGCGGACCGTTGCCGTGAACGTCTGCGACGGGCCGGCCGTGTACTGCGCCAGGCTCAGGTCGGTGCAGGCACCGGAGGCCGGCACGGTGATCGGTCCGTACAGCGTCGCCCTGATCGTGGCGTCCTCACCGTCGTTACCGTCGACGGTCACGGTGTCGGTGAGAACTTGGCCCACGATCGCGTTCTCGACGCCGACCCGCGTACCGACCGTGGGTTTGGGCACCTCGGGATCCTCGGCAACGAGTGTCCAGGTGCTGGTACCCGGCGGCACGGTGAACGTGAAGGACGCGGGCGCCGGGATGTACAAGGTGGCGCCAGGGGGTCGGCCCACCTCGGTCGCGGTGTACGTCTCGCCCACGCGCAAGCGTCCGAGATGGGCGGCTGCCGCCGTCGACGCCGTGGTGATCGTGTCGACGACAACCCGGCCGGTGTGCTCGGCGATCCGGTAGACGTAGCCGGGCACCGGCGTCTGCGTCCGGTCGCCAGTGCGAATCTTGATCAGGTTGACGTCGCGGTCGCGGTCCACGGGTCCGGTCCGCGATCCTCGCTGCGTCGTCGGGGGCGCCGTCGACAGCATCCGCTGCTCGCCCGGCGCGGTGTAGGTGGAGACCTTCGTCCACGACTGGACGCTGGCGCTGATCGTGAATGTGGGGGCCGTTCCGGGTTGGATCCGGAAACCGACCGTCGCCCGCCCAGCGGCGTTGGTCGTCACCGTGCGAGCCGCCAGGCTGGCGCCGGTTGCAGCAACGCCGACCGCTTCGGCGGGAACCGGCGCTCCGCTGGCCGAGGTTACGGCCACGGTCGCGAGGTAGGGCCGGTCGACGCGCGTGCCCGACGCCGGCCACGAGATCGATACCCGGTACGGCCCGGCGAGGCGCGACGCGAGCGCAAGCATTGCGTTCGCGTCGGCGACGGACATGCCCCCGGCGCCGTTGACCACGTAGCTCCACTGCTGGGCTTTGTCGACCGTGTCGTAACGACGGCTGTTCAGCGCGCTCAGTTCGGCCAGCCGCACGTCCGAGGTCGAGCGCTGCGCGTAGAGGTGGTTCAGCTCGCCGAATACCGGATCGGAGATCGTCGAGGCCAACCTGTACGGGCCATGTAACGGACCGCGCTGGTTCGCGTCGATGCAGGTCCCGAGCGTGCCGCCCGAACCGGGCAGGTTCCAGAGCACGAGCGGAACCGCTCCGGGATTCACCACCTTTCCGCCCACCCAGCTGCCGCTGCTCGGATCGCTGCCCGGCGTCCCGGCCCAGACCGCGACCGGGGCGGCCATGGCGGCTACGGAGATCGCCAGTACAACCAGCGACGTTCTCCGGCGTGTGGATCGGATGCCGGGAGCCGGCGCCGCATGACGACCCCGCCGCAGTCGCCTCGCCAACCTCCCGGCGGCTGCCATAATCGAGCTCGTCATGTCGTGCCCTGCCTTCCCTTGAACCGGACTGTGTGGGTACTGCTCGTGACGCTCGACCCGGCCAGGGGTTGCACCCCCTGGCCGGGTCTGTTCAGGTCGGATCGCGGCGCCGCGAGAAGCAGAAAACTAGCCGTTTCGGCGCGCGCAGGGTCGCGGTCGCGAAGGCCTGTGGACGACCGCCTGGCTTGTGGACAAGCGACAGCCCACCCGGCCGGGCGGGCGGTCGAACGCGCTCAGCCCAGACCGAATCGAGCTCGATCGGACGCGCTCACCAGATCGCGGTAATCCTCGTGTTCGGCGATGAACCTGCGAACGAACGGGCAGAAGGGCTGCACGGTGAGGGTGCGCCGTCGCGCGTCGTCGAGTGCATAGCGGATGAGCGTCGAGCCCAAGCCGCGACCCCCGAAGTCCTTGCCGATCTCGGTGTGCAGGAACGCGATGACGTCGGCCTGCAGGTAGTACTCGGCGAAGCCGGCAAACGTATCCGCGTCGTGGATCTCGTAGCGCGAGCTCTCGGCATTGTCGGAGACCGTGGGGGCCATCGGGTACCCGCCTCTCGTCAGCGTCGGTGACGGCGATCCTGTCGTACTGTCAGTTGCATGAGCAACCTTGATCGGACGCCCGGGCTCACCCAGTGTGGCGGCCTCGCCGGCATCGCCGCGGCGCCGGTTCATGAACTGTTCGCCGGCAAGGAGGTGCTGCTCGGCGAGAGCACCCAGGTACGACGCCTGCTGCCCAACCTCGGGCGTCGGCTGGTCGGTTCCTGGTGCTTCGTCGACCACTACGGCCCGGACGACATCGCGGCCGGCCCGGGCATGCAGGTGCCGCCGCACCCGCACATGGGGCTGCAGACCGTCAGCTGGCTGCTCGACGGCGAGGTGCATCACCGAGACAGCCTCGGCAGCGAGGCCGTGATCAGGCCCGGTCAGCTGGGCTTGATGACGTCCGGGTACGGCATCGTGCACGCCGAGCAGTCCCCGGTCGCGCATCCGGCGCGGCTGCACGGCGTCCAGCTCTGGGTTGCACTGCCCGACGGGTCGCGCAACGCGGCGCCGGCGTGGCAGCACCACGACGCGCTGCCGGTCGTCACCGACACCGGCCTGGCCGCGACGGTGATCATGGGATCGCTGGCCGGTGCGACGTCGCCGGGCCGCGCCTACACCCCGCTGATGGGCGTAGACGTCGCCCTCGCGGCCGGCGCCGAGTCGTTGCTGCCGCTCGAACCGGACTTCGAGCACGCCGTGTTGGCGATGTCCGGCTGGGCCGAGGTCGATGGCGTCGAGGTGACGCCCGGCTCGATGCTGTATCTCGGCTGCCGCCGGCGCGAGCTTCGAGTTCGGTCCGAACCCGGTAGCCGCCTCCTGCTGCTCGGCGGCGAGCCGTTCGAGGAGCAGATCGTGATGTGGTGGAACTTCGTGGGCCGGTCGAGCGAGGAGATCACCACGGCACGCGAGGAATGGATGACTGGTGACCGGTTCGGTGTTGTAGCGGATTACGACGGCGATCCACTAGCCGCGCCGTCGATGCCTCCAGGTCGGCTCAAGCCCGGAGGCAGTGTCCGTTGAGCAGGAGGCCTACCGCATGACGAGCACCCTGTACGGCAAGGAACACATAGACCGCTACCGCGAGACGGAGGGCGAAGACGGGTATCGGTGGCGCAACGACACCACGATCCTCATCCTGACCACGACCGGCCGGCGATCCGGGAAGCAGCGCGACCACGCGCTGATCTACCGCGATTACGGTGACGCCTACCTGATCGTCGCGTCGAAGGGCGGCGCGGACGAAGCGCCGGAGTGGTACCAGAACCTGGAGGCCAACCCGAACGTGCAGGTGCAGATCAAGGGCGAGCGCTTCGCCGCGCGGGCTCGGACGGCGACGCCCGAGGAAAAGCCGGAGATGTGGGCCGTGATGGTCGAGGCCTGGCCGGATTATCAGAACTACCAGACGAAGACGACCCGGGAGATCCCGGTCGTGGTGCTCGAACGAGTCTGAATCGACTGGCACCGCCTTGGCTCGTCGTGCGAGGCTGGGCTCATGGGTAAGGAGAGCGCGACGAGCAAGGGCGGCACCGACCCGAAGGCGAAGTTCCGCGAGGCCCTGGACCGCAAGCGCGGCCAGCAGGCCGAACGGGCGGCGGCGGCTGAAGCGCACGGGGAGTCCAAGATCCATGGCGAACACGGCGTGGCCGCGGCGCGGCGCACGTTCCGCCGCAAGGCCGGCAGCTGACGCGGCGCTGATCCGAAGTCAATACATGCGCGCCATTTCAAGGGCGTAGCCTGTGCCACAAGACGGTTGGGTTGTGCAACCTAACGTATTAGCATCGCGGCAAGCGAGCGTCCGTGCTCGCCCGACGTTGCTGGGCCAGGCGAGGCGGCGAGTCATGGGTTTGACCGATGAGGAACGACGACGCCTGGACGAACTGGCCGATGGGTTGTCGCGCGAAGACCCGCAGCTTGGTCGGGTGCTCACGGGAGCATCAGCTCGGCGACTGCGCCAGTGGTCATCGGCGATGGGTGTCCTTCTGGCCGTCGTCTCGCTGCCCTTGGCCGTTCTCGGGGTTGGCCTGGCGCAGCCTTTGCTGTTCGCAGCCGGGTCAATTTGCCTCGTGGTCGCGGTCTGGCTTGGCATCGTGAGCAGCTCCCGATGTCGTCGGCATCGCCGTAGCCGCACCTAGCCGAGGCGACGAACGCAGTGCCCCAATCGATCAGCCAGATCACATAGTTGGCTTGCTAAGGTCAACCGGTGAAAGCCGTCCCCGTGGCTGCCGCACCACCGTCCAACGTGGGCGATATCCAGCACGCAATCGACATGATCGTCGCCTGGTCGACGCGCAACGACGTCTATCAGGAAGCAATGCGCCGGGCCAAATGTGGTCTGCCGCAAGGGCCTGTCTGGTTGCTGGTCCGGCTTTCCAAGTCCGAACCGATCCGGCTGAGTGAGCTCGCGGCCGCGCTCGGCGTCGACAATTCCACGCTCACCCCTCAGGCGCAGCGACTGGAACGCGCCGGCCTGATCGCGCGCAAGCCCGATCCCTGCGACCGGCGGGCGGCTCTGCTGCATGTCACCCGTACGGGACGCGCGGTGCTCGCCCGCCTGCACAAGACCCGGGCCGGGATGTTCGACGAGATCCTGGCCGGGTGGCCCGAGTGTGACCGCGCCCAGGCAGCCGAAGTTCTCACCCGTCTCGCCGGACAGCTCGAGAGCTGGATCCTCGACCGCACTCCCTGAGTGTGCGCGGCCTCACTCGATCACAGCCTGGCCGCCATTGTTGGGCGGCCACGTTGGTTATAGCCTCAGATTCAATAGATAGTTGGCTGTCACAAACCAAATGATTCAGTAGCGGGGGCCGACGCGCTGCCCCATCGCGTGCTTGGTGAGTGGGGAGTTCACGCTATGAGATGGACGATCTCATGACGGTGGTGGACCGGGGCGGTCTCGACGTCCAGTACATGCGACCGGTCACGGACCTCCTGTCCCGGTCCGTGCGGTCACTGGCCCGGGCGCGGCCGGCCGACTGGTGCGTGCTGGTCAGCGCCGGGTTATCGCCACTGCTCTTGACCGGGGCCTGGCTGATCGGCGGTGCGGTGCAGCCGGTCCCGTACAGCCCGGTCCGGCAGACGGTGAGCGTGCTGGCCGGCTACGGCGCAGCCGATCGATGGATCGTGACCTCCGCATTGTTCGTCATCGGTGCCTGCTATGCCGTGATGGCTGCCGGCCTCACCGAGCTACCTGCCGCGGCCCGCATCGGGCTGCTCGTCTCCGGCGTTACCGCGTTCGGGATCGCGACGTCGCCCGAACCGGCGCAAGGAACAACGCCCCAACACGTGGCATTCACGACGGTCGGTGCGGTGGCGATCGCGGTGTGGCCGGCATTTGTCGGCCGGCGCGACAGATATTCGTCGGTCCTCTTGGGGGTACGCGTCTCGGCGACCGTGACGGCGGTGTTCGTCGCGCTGCTCGGCTGGTTCACCGCGGAAGCCTGGGACGGCAGCGCCGTTGGCCTGGCCGAACGGACGGCCTCCTCGATCCAGATCTGCTGGCCCTTCGTCGTGGCGCTCGCGCTGCGCCGCACCAGAAACTCGGCAGCG
>JAODNL010000144.1 GCA_025465405.1 Pseudonocardiales bacterium
CGCCGGAACGGCGATCCCGGAGTCCTCGATCGCGAAGCCGCTCATCGAGGTGACCCGGGTGCCGGTGACTCCCGCGCGCAGCGCCGGAGCCTGCTCGTACGCCAGTCTCAGCGGCCCGTCGCCACCGGAGCCCCGGGTGCGGAGTAGCGCGACGAACAGGAACAGCAGGCCGCCGGCGGTGAGCAGGGTCAGGGGTACGTTGCCCACCGTGTGCAGCATCGCGTGCAGCTTGCGGGTGACCACGGGCACGGCGTCGCCGGCCAGCACCTGCTCGGCGAACCGGCCGAGATGCGTACGTTGTCCGGCCGGGCGCAGGTAGTCGAGGTAGCAGATGGTGGCGACGGTGGCCACGCCAAGCCCGGCAAAGGCGAGCACCCGAAGGGGCGTCACCCGTTTTCCGGCCACGATCAGCGCCGTCACCGCCGTACCGGGCACGAGGGCGATGGTGCCGCCGAACTTGGCGCCGAGGCCGGGGGAACCGGACAGCACGTCGGCGCCGGCGCCGAGCGCGATGACGGTCGCGACGGCCCAGCCACGACGGTCATGGCGCAACAGCAGATGGGCGATCCCGGCGGCGGAGAACAGCACCCCGGTGGCGAATGTGGCGAAGGCGATGTTGCCCAGCCCGTAGTAGCGTCCGCCGACCAGCGGCGAGTATCCCATCAAGCTGTTCAGCTGGAGCGGGCTGCCGCTGAGCAGATCGACCCCGGCCACCAGCGCGGTGATCCCGGCCACGATCGTCCCGGGCGTCATGACCTCCCGTCGCCATGGCCCGCCCAGCGCGACCGCCGTCACCACGACGGCGCCGGCCAGCACGCCGGTGAACAACGCCGGCTCGGGCTGGGCCGCCTTCCACCACGGAAGCAGGTTGACCAGGTAGGTCGAGACCGGGATCGCTGCCCCGGCGAGTGCGAGCGTCCGCGCGAGCGTGAGGACCCTGCGGCGCCTCGCCGTGCCGTCCCGCCTGCGCAGCGCGATCGCCGCCAGGGCGTACACCAGGAGCTGCCAGACGACGAAGGCGACGAAGAACCCGGGCAGCGTCGCACGTATGGCCTGCGCCGCGCGGTCGTACCCACGCTGTGTCCCGGCCGCGCCGGCCGTTCCGCCGTCGGACCCGCCCCGGCTCAATGCGATGCCCACCACCTGGGGCGGAACACGCAGACCCGCGGCCGCCAGTACGGTCGCGGTGAGATCGGGCAGGATCGTCATGCCATCGCGCCGGGTCGAGGCCGACCGGAGGTAGTGCCCGGAAGCGAACGCCGGCCCGCGCGCCACGATGGCGCGCAGGTGTGGGATGTCGGCTTCATCGGACACGCCGGCGACGATCGCGTTGGTGCCGGGTACGGCCGCGAGCACCCGGCCGATCTCGGTGTCCGCTTGGCGGACCGTCGCCGCCCGCTGCGCCGCGCCGACCCGTTCGGCTCGGTGTGTGCTCACCCCGGAGCCGAGATAGGGACGGAGAACGTTCTCCAGGTCGACGATCGTGACCTGGTAACGACCCCAGCCGTGAAAGCTCTCCGGCGTCGGCGCGTACGCGTCGAGTCGGCCGGCCGAGTCCGCGGCGGCCAACGCGGCGCCCGGGCCGATCGCGGCGACACCGGCCCCCGCACGGTGCGCGACGTCGCCCAGGGAACCCACGGCCGCACGGAAGTTCGACGTCAGGTTGATCTGCCGGGCGCTGGGGACCATCGGGGCATACCAGGTCCCACCCCGGAGCCCCGGATCGCCGGGACTCTGCCCGCACGGGATCCGCGGGTAGGCCGCGCGGGTTCCGGCCGACAGCGTCAACCAGCCGTCGACGGGGCAGGTCCAGGTCCCGACCGTACGGACGGACAACGACGCGATCGAGCCGCCCTGGGCCATCCTCCACAGGTTCGGCGTCCCGGCCGGCGACAGATCGGTCCACCGCAGACCCGGAACACCGACCAGAACGACGCCCGGTGCTCCGCGCCCGGCGGTGTCCGCCCCCGCCGCGGGCGCGAGCATGAGCGCCACGATCAATGTCATCAGGACAGCAAGGATTCTCCTGGGCAAGAGGTGGCCTTCCTGGTCAACGCCGCAGGAGGGTGCGGTCGACCGTAATGGACATTTGTTAACTTGTGCAACTGTACAATGGCCGTAGGCCGCGCCTCGCGGCCGATCCGCCGTAGCGTTCCTCACACGGAAGGAGAGCCTCATGGGAGAGCTCTCACCATGGCACTGGCTGCTCGTCGGGCTGGTTTTCGTGCTGCTGTTCGGCGCCGGTCGGCTGCCGACGGCCGCCCGCTCCCTCGGCCGATCCCTGCGGATCTTCAAGTCCGAGGTGAGCGCTCTGCATGGCGACGACGCACCGGCCGTCGCTCCGGAGAAGGCGGAGACCACTCACCAGCAGGAATCGGCGCGACCTGAGACCAGGCCGTAAGCACACGGGTTCAGGCGAAAGCGCGCCCGCACTCGCGGCCGGAATGCCTTCGGGTTCCGACGATTCAGCTCTGCGGGCCGCGGCCGTAGCGCTTGGACAGAATCGGGTCGGTCTCCCACCAGGGCCGCATCATCTCCGG
>JAODNL010000145.1 GCA_025465405.1 Pseudonocardiales bacterium
GACCGCCGGCCTGCGCTCGTCGGCCGCCGCGCGGGCGCAGGCACGTGCGGCCAAGTCCAAGACGCGCAACGACGCCGAGGCGATCGCCCGCGGCGCGGACCTGGCCCGCAACCGGGCCAAGGCGAGCAAGTCGCGCCGGACCGAGTTCTGATGCCGACGGCGCTGGTCACCGGAGCTACCGCGGGGATCGGCGCCGAGTTCGCCCGGCAACTGGCCGAGCAGGGCAGCGACCTCGTGCTGGTCGCGCGGGACGCCGCCCGGCTCGAGTCGGCGCGGACCACCCTGGCAGATCGGTACGGCGTCGCGGTGTCGGTGTTGCCGGCCGACCTGACCACCGACGACGGCTGCGCGGCAGTGGCAGCGCGCGTCGGCCAGGACGACGAGCCGATCGACGTGCTCGTGAACAACGCCGGATCCGGCATGTATCAGCTCTTCGGCGAGGCTGACCTCGTCGACGAGGAGCGTCAGCTGGACCTCAACGTGCGGGCGGTGCTTCGGCTGACTCACGCGGCGGTGCGTGCGATGACGCCCCGCGCGTCGGGGCGCATCATCAACATCTCGTCGGTTTCCGCCTTCGTCCCGCGCGGCGGCAACGCGACGTACGCGGCCAGCAAGGCGTGGGTGACGCTGTTCAGCGAGGCGCTGTCGGTGCAGCTCGCGGGCTCGGGAGTGTCGGTCACCGCGGTATGCCCCGGGTTCACGCACACCGAGTTCCACGAGCGGGCGCACGCGGACATGTCACACGTGCCGGACCGGATGTGGCTGGACGCGGCGACGGTCGTCTCCGAAGGGCTCGCCGATGCGGCGCGGGGCAAGCCGGTCAGCGTGCCGAGCCGGCAGTACAAGACCCTGGTGGCCGCGGCCCGTGCTGTCCCGCGCCCGCTGCTGCGTCGCATCATGGCCCGCCGCGCCTTCTGACTAGGGTTGCCGTCGTGACCGACCGCGACGAACTGCTGCAGCTGATCAAGGACATCGCCGTGGTGCACGGCCGGGTAGTCCTGTCCTCCGGCCGCGAGGCCGACTACTACATCGACCTGCGCCGGATCACTTTGCACCGTCGGGCCGCGCCGCTCGTCGGACGGGTGCTGCGCGAGCTGACCGCCGACTGGACCTACGACGCGGCGGGCGGTCTGACCCTCGGCGCCGACCCGGTCGCCACCGCCATCCTGCACGCGTCGGGCGGCAGCGTCGACGCGTTCGTCGTGCGGAAGGCAGAGAAGCAGCATGGGCTGCAACGCCGGATCGAAGGTCCGGACGTTGCCGGGCGCCGGGTCCTCGTCGTGGAGGACGTGTCGACCACCGGCGGCAGCCCGCTGACCGCGGTGGAGGCCCTGCGGGAGGCCGGCGCTGAAGTCGTCGGTGTGGCCGTGATCGTCGATCGCGGTGCGCGCGAGGCGATCGAGGCCGCCGGGCTGGAGTACCGCACCGCGTTCACGCTCGCGGACCTCGGTCTGTCCTGATCCCGCTCACGGTGATCAACAGCAGATATTCTGACCGACCATTTCGTGCCGTTGATCATAGAGAAGACACGTGACTGACGACGCGACGCCGGATCTGGAGGTCGGGGTCGGGCCGCACCCGCAGCCGTGGCCGGACGATCCACGGCTCGATCCCGACCTGCTCGCGCACGGTGACCGCCGCAACGTGGTCGACCGGTTCCGGTACTGGCGACTGGACGCGATCGTCGCCGACCTCGACCCTCGCCGGCACGACTTCGCCGTCGCCATCGAGAACTGGCAGCACGACCTGAACATCGGCACGGTCGTGCGTACCGCCAACGCCTTCCTCGCCCGCGAGGTGGTCATCGTCGGCCGCCGTCGCTGGAATCGGCGCGGGGCGATGGTGACCGACCGTTACCAGCACATTGGGCACGTTGCCTCGATCGCGGATCTCGTGACGCGCGCCGCGGCCGAAGGCTACGTGCTCGTCGCGGTCGACAACTTGCCCAGTGCGGTGCCGATCGAGAGGATCGCCCTGCCACGTAAGGCGATGCTCCTGTTCGGGCAGGAAAGCGTCGGCCTGACGGACGAGGCTCGCGACGCGGCGGAGGTCGTCTGCTCGATAGCTCAGTACGGCTCGACGCGATCGATCAACGCCGGCGTGGCCGCGGGAATCGCGATGCACACGTGGATCCGGCAGTACGCCGAGCCGCCGGATTGATCAGTCCTGCTGCCGCAGGTACCGGCCGAAGTGCGGGACGGTGAACGCGATCCGGCCCCGCTGCCCGGAGTACACGAGCCCCTTCTTCAGCAGCCCGTCGCGCGCCGGCGACAGCGACTGCGGCGGCCGGCCCAACGACTCGGCCACGGCGGCCGTCGGCACCGCGTCGTCGTCGGCGGGCGGCTGCGCGACGTCGGCCATGGCCCGCAGGTACTCGCGCTCGGCGGGTGTCGCGCGTTCGGAGCGCGAGCCGAAGAAGCCGACCGCGAGCTCCCCTTCGGCTTCGGGCGCGGCCACCGCGACGTCCGACGCCGTGATCGGCGAGCGCGGCGCGATGTCCCAGGCGACCTTGCCGTAGGCCTGCACGAAGTACGGGTAGCCGCCGGTCGCGTCGTACATGGCGGCGAGGGCGCCGTCGTCGAAGTCCGCGCCCTCGTCGCGCGCGGGGACGCGCAGCGCCGCGTCGGCGGACGTCCGGTCCAGGCGGTCGATGCGGGCGTAGCGGAACAGGCGTTCGGAGTAGGACTTCGATGCCGACAGCACGGCCGGCAGGTGCGGCAGCCCGGCGCCGACCACGACGAGCGGCAGGCCCTGCTGGGACACCTCGTGGCAGGCGGCGCACAGCGCGGACACGTCGTCCGGACCCAGATCCTGCATCTCGTCGATGAAGATCGCGACGCCGTGGCCGCTGTCGCCCGCCAGCCCGGCGACGTCGGTGAACAGCTCGACGAGGTCGATCTCGATGTCGCCGGAGTCGGCGCGCCCGGTGACGGCCGGGGCCTCGATGCCGGGCTGCCAGCGGTCGCGGAGCTTCGGCGGCTTGCCATTGGCGCCGCGCGGCTCGCGCTGGGCAAACGCCTTGACGACGCCGAGGACGTGCGTCGCCTCCGCCTTGTTCGGCTGCGCGAGCTCGCGCACGGCCAGGTGCAGCGCGGCGGCCAGCGGGTGCCGAAGCGGCTGGTCCGGGCGCGCCTCCAGCTTGCCGGTGCCCCAACCGCGGCGGACCGCGGCGCTGCGCATGGCATTGAGCAGCACGGTCTTGCCGACGCCACGAAGCCCCGTCAGCACGACCGAGCGTTCCGGCCGCGATCGAGCCACCCGCTCGAGCACGACGTCGAACGTGCCCAGCTCGGCGTCCCGACCGGCGAGTTCCGGCGGGCGCTGGCCCGCGCCGGGGGCGTACGGGTTGCGTACCGGGTCCACGATCGGACTGTATCGAGCTGTCTAGCGAATACCGCAGATTTGCCGAGATTCGGCAATCGTGTCGCTCAGACCGACGGCAGGGTGAGGATCTCCGCGCCGTCCTCGGTGACCGCGAGGGAGTGCTCCCATTGAGCCACCCACGAGCCGTCCTTCGTCAGGACCGTCCAGTCGTCGTCCCACATGTACCAATCGACGCCGCCGAGGGTGAGCATCGGCTCGATCGTGAACGTCATACCGGGCTCGAGCACCACCGTGGCCCGGGGCTCGTCGTAGTGCAGGATCGTCGGCCTGGTGTGGAACGACTGGCCGACGCCGTGGCCGGTGTAGTCGCGCACGACGCCGTAGCCGAAGCGTCGCGCATAGGACTCGATCACCCGGCCGATCACGTTGACGGGCCGGCCCGGCTTCACCGCGGCGATCCCGCGCATCATCGCCTCGCGGGTGCGCTCGCCGAGATCGTGCGCCTCGGGAGAGACGTCGCCGGCGTAGAACGTGGCGCAGGTGTCGCCGTGGACGCCGTCGACGAACGCGGTGATGTCGACCTTGACGATGTCGCCGTCGGCCAGCGGGCGCGAGTCGGGGACGCCGTGACAGATCACCTCGTTGACCGACGTGCACAGCGACTTGCGGTAGCCCTTGTAGCCCAGCGTGGACGGGTACGCGCCGTGGCTGATCAGGTACTCGTGCCCGACGCGGTCCAGTTCGTCGGTGGTGACACCCGGCCGGACGTGAGCGCCCACGACCATCAACGCGTCGGCAGCGATGCGACCCGCCACCCGCATCCGCGCGATCGTGTCGGCGTCCTTGACCAGTGGGTCGTTGTGGTCAGCGGGCGTGCCAGCGGGGGCGTCGACGTAGTGCGGCCGAGCGATCGCACGCGGCACGGCCAGCCGCGGCGAGATGACGCCGGGACTGAGCGAAGTGGACACGGTCACCCGTCCATTGTGCAGCGCCCGGGGCCGAACCGCCGCCTGGGTCGCGCCTGCGACATTCCTTGATCAACAGACCTCCTCGGCCGATTATCGACCGCGCCGGTCTGTTGATCACGCGAATCTCCTAGGCGCTCAGCTCCCGCGCCCTCGCCCGAAGCCAGTGCGCAACTTCGTCCGCCCACTCCTTACGGCGGCCGCGAATTTCGCTGGGGGCATAGTGGGCAACGGCGAAACCACGTCGGGTGAGTGCGTTGTGGCGGCGCATGGTGGCCTTCCATTCCGCCTCGCCGAGGTGGTACTCGCGGCTGTCGATCTCCAGCACTGCTCGCAGCTTGCGCCAGAGTACGTCGGCGATCGCCACGATCCGGCCACCGTCACGGATCGGCGCATTGACTTCGAACGGGGGTATGTCGGGGCGGCGCAGCAGCTCGACGGCCTCCGCTTCCGCGATCGACTCGGCGCCGTTCTCGACGTCGACGAGCGCCCGCCGGAGAAAGCCGCTGCCGTTGCGCGGGGTCGCTGCGAGTTCGCGAGCAAGCTCGGACACGGTGCAGAGCCGGCGCTGGATCGCCTGGGTGACCATGGCCCGAACCGGCGTGAACGCCAAGTGGTCGAGTGCAGTGTCTGCGATGGCCCGCGCGGTGTGGGTGACCAGGATGTTCGGCAGGACATCGTTCAGCGGGGACGTGACCGTCGCATGCTGCGGCCGTGGTGAGGGCCGAAGATGAACCCCTCCGACAAGTCGGTTCTTGCCGTGTTCAGTCAGGATCAGAACGGCGTCGGTCGGTGGCCTGCGCGCGCCAAGGCCGCGCAGGCGTACCGCATCCCAACCGCTCAGCGCAGCACCGGGTCCCGCGATCGCGAGCCCGGTGTACGCCCAGTCCTCGCGCGTTGGCTCATCGGGTCGCGTCAGAAGTACGCCGGTAGCGAGGCGTTGCCAGCGGCCACGACGCAGCTCGGTCCGGACGCGCGCCGTCGTGAAGCCGAGCCGTCGTGCGCCCGCGACGGTGAGGACACGTGGCAGCACCGGGGCGGGCATGCCGCCATGCTGGCCGCTGCCGGCCGACGCTGGACCAGTTCCGTCGCTCCTGTGGACAACGCGGACCCGGTGAACGAACCGACGCTGTGATCAAGAGACCTGCTGGGTCGACTATCGACCGACGTGGTCTGTTGATCATGGAATGGAGGCGGCGATCTGGGCAAGGATCCGGTCGACGGCGTCCTCGGCCGTCGCGGCGCTCTCGATGGGCACCGGCGTGCCGTCGGCGGCCAGCACCGACCAGCCGCCGAGGCAGACGACCGGCACGCCGGTGCGGCGGGCCAGCGCGATCTCGCTGAGCGTGCCCCAACTGCCACCGACCGCGACGATGCCGTCGGCCGCGTGGACGAGCAGCGCGTTGCGCAGCTCGCCCAGTCCGGTCGGCAAGAGCACGGTGGAGGCGTTGCCCGCGCGGCGATCAGAGCCCGGCAACATGCCGACGGACAGGCCGCCGGCTGTCGAGGCACCGTCGGCCGCGGCGGCCATGACGCCGCCCAGCCCACCGGTCAGCACCACCGCGCCGCGAGTGGCCAGCAGCCGCCCGACCTCACGGGCACGCGCGCGATCGGTCGGTCCCGCGTCCGAACCGGGCCCGACCACGCCCACGTACTGAGGCACCTACACCTCGACGACCATCGGCATGAGCATCGGCCGGCGACGGTACGTTCGGTCGACCCACCGGCCGACGGTGCGCCGCACGATATGGGCGAGCGCGTCGGAGTCGACCACACCATCGGCCACCGACTTCTCGACGATCTCGATCAGCTCGGCCCGAATCGGGTCCAGCGCCGACTCGTCGTCGGTGAAGCCGCGGGCGGTGATCTCCGGCCCGAACACGACCCGTCCGGCCTCGACGTCGACGGCCACCAGGATGGACAGGAAGCCCTCTTCGCCGAGGATGCGCCGATCCTTCAGCGCGGCGTCTCCGATGTCACCCACCGCCAGACCGTCGACGTAGACGTACCCGACCGGGATGGTGCCGACCACGGAGGCGAGTCCGTCGACCAGGTCGACGACCGTCCCGTCGGGAGCCAGCATGATCCGCTCCTGGGGCATGCCGGTCGAGCGGGCGATCGCGGCGTGCGCCCGGAGGTGGCGCCACTCGCCGTGGACCGGCATGTGATTCTTCGGACGCACCGCGTTGATCAGGTAGCGCAGCTCACCCGCGGGTGCATGGCCGGACACGTGCACCAACGCGGTTGACCGGTGCACGACCGTCGCGCCGAGACGGGACAGGCCGTTGATGACCTGGCCGACCGACGTCTCGTTGCCCGGAATGAGCGAGGACGCCAGCAAGATCGTGTCGTCGGGCTCGATCCGGATCGTCGGGTGCTCGCGATTGGCCATGCGCGACAAGGCCGACAGCGGCTCACCCTGTGAACCGGTCGAGATCAGCAGCACCCGTCGCGACGGCAGCTCCTCCGCCGTCTTCAGGTCCACCAGCACACCGTCGGGAACGTGCAGCAACCCGAGTTCACGCGCGATCTGCATGTTGCGCACCATCGACCTGCCGACGAGCGTGGCGTGCCGCTCGCAGGCCACGGCCGCGTTGAGCACCTGCTGCACGCGGTGCACGTGCGAGGCGAAGCAGGCCACGATGATCCGTCCCTGCGCCTTGGTGATCACGTCCTCGACCACCTGGCCGACGTCGCGCTCGGACGGGATGAAGCCCGGCACCTCCGCGTTGGTCGAGTCCGCGAGCAGGAGGTCGACACCCTCGTCGCCGAGGCGGAAGAACCCGGGCAGGTCGGTCAGCCGGCCGTCCAGCGGCGTCTGGTCCATCTTGAAGTCACCGGTGTGCAGCACGGTGTGCTTGCCCACCCGGATCGCGACCGCGAGGGCGTCCGGGATGGAGTGGTTGACGGCGAAGAACTGCAGATCCCACGGACCGACCGTGGTTCGCTCGCCCTCGCGGACCTGCCGCAGGTCGGGACGAAGGCGGTGCTGATCGAGCTTCGCGGCGACGAGGGCGAGCGTCAGCCGCGAGCCGATGATCGGGATGTCAGGACGCGCCCGGAGCAGGTATGGAAGAGCACCGATGTGATCTTCGTGGCCGTGCGTCAGCACGACGGCGTCGATCTGATCCAGCCGGTCGGCGTAGTAGGACCAGTCCGGCAGCGTCAGGTCGACGCCGGGGGAGTTGGTCTTACCCAGGAGCATGCCGCAGTCGACGACGAGCAGCCGGCCGGCATGCTCGAACATCGTCATGTTGCGGCCGATTTCCTTGATGCCACCCAAAGCGACGAGCCGCAGCGCGCCCGCTGCCAAGCCGGGCGGTGCGCCGTGTCTCGTCTTAGTCTGCGAAGTCACTCTGCGAGGCTATCGTTCCGCCCATGACGGTCGTCGCGTTGCAGTCCAAAGACATCGGCAGGATCGGCGTCGCCATCATCCTGGGGCTGGTCGTCGTGGGCTTGTTACTCGGCCTGATCATCACCGCGATCGTCGGGCGGGTGATCGTCCTGATCGTCGTGGTCGCGCTCGGCGTGCTCGTCTGGCAGCAGCGCACGACGATCCAAGATCACGTCAAGAAGTGCCAGCTAAACATGTCGTTCCTGGGCATCCACGTCGATGCACCCAAGGACGTCCAAACGCAGTGTGCGAAGGTCAGTCGCTGATTTCCGTTGACGGCTTGCGCCGCCGCGACTGCCAGTAGTGCAGCGCGGCCGGGATCAACGACAGCACGACCACGGCGACAACCGCGTAGTCGATGTATCCCTTGTTCTGCTGCACAAACTTGATCTTGCCGAGCTGGTGCCCCAGCAGCAGCACGCCGTCGGCCCAGATGACACCGCCGATGACCGTGCAGAGGAGATAGAGGCTGAAGCGCATGCGGCCGACGCCGGCCATGACGGTGGCGACGGTGCGCACGATCGGGACGAAGCGGCCGATGATGATCGTCCACACCCCGAACCGCTCGAAGAACGCCTGCGATCGGGTGACGTACTCGGGACGGAACAGGCGGGAGTTCGGACGATCGAACACGACCGGCCCGGCGCGGTGGCCGATCCAGTAGCCGACGACGTTGCCTGCGATGGCGGCGATCGGCGCGACGATCAGGAACGAGGCCAAGGAGCCGGTGATGTTGCCGATGGCGATGCTGATGCCGGCGGCGAACAGCAGCGTGTCGCCGGGCAGGAAGAAGCCCACCAGTAGCCCGCACTCGGCGAACAGCACGATGGCGAGAACCACGAGGGCACCTGAGCCCGAGAGCAGCTTGTCGGGACTTATGGGATTTGCTGCGAGCGAACCGGTGACATGGGTGCCGAGCGTGCCGGTGGCCAGCTGGCTCGCGAAAGAGTGCATGGTTGCAGAGCCTACGGGCGGTGCCCGCCCGGTCCTGAGCCGTTCTCAGCCCACGTTGGCCTTGGCCTGTGCCTACTCATCGGCGCCGTGCGAATCGGAGGTGCGTTTGGCCGCAGCGGCGCGGATCAGCGCAAGCAGCACGGCCGCGACCGGAATTGCGACGAGAAATCGGACGATCGCCGTGTCCACGCCGACGGTGTGATCAATCATCGCTTGCCAGATGATCGGTGCGCTGAACAGCAGCGCGACGAGCAGCACGGAGCCGCGCAGCATCAGTGGCTCAGCTCGGCCAGCTTGTCAAGGAGCAGCACGGCCCACGCGCCCCGCGTCGCCGGACGGCCGTCGAGTATCGCGACCGGCGCGTCCAGCTCCCAGACCGATGCCGGGCTGGCCGTGCGAGCGGCGCCGGAGACGATCAGCGCGTCCGGGCGTCCGATGGCACGCAGCCCGGCGCGCGTGTCCGACGGCTTGCGTGTCGCGTCGACGAGGGCCCACAGCGCTTCGGGCGCCATCGCCCGGACGACCGCACCGGCCCAGCCGTCACCGCCGATCCCGTCGTCGTCGGTCGATACGACGACGATCGTCGGCCCGCGACCGGTCAGGCGGGCTTCGGCGGCGACGGTGGCTGCCTGCCACGGGTCCGTGATCGAACGCTCGGCAGGAACTGCCCCGTCCGGGCAGCCGGCGGCCCACACGCTGTCCGCGCGCAGCCGCATGCGCCTGCGAATCGCGTCGGCAGCTTGAACCGCGGCCGCTGCAGGCCCGGCCACGACGAGGAGGTCGCCAGGCCCGGTCGGTGCTTCGGGCGCATCCGGAAGCGTGGCCACCAGGTGCTCGACGACGCGATAGTGGTCGGCCGACTCCGGAGGCACCCGATCGATCGGCACGCCCAGCTCAGCGAGCTGGCGGCGCAGCGTGAACGCGGAACGGGCGTGCGGGTCCGCCGGATCTTCCTCGGGACGGGGCATGGCAGGCTCGACGGCGCGATCGGCCGCCTTGCGGGCAGCCAGCTCCATGAGCATCTGCGCGAACTCGACGTTCGTCGGCTGGGCGTCCAGCGGGCCTGGCTTCCGGCCGGACTCGAGCACGTCCACGGCCGTGATGAGCTCGTCCAGCGGGCCTCCGACCCGAACGAGCTCGGGCGAGGGGGCTGACGGCGCGAGCGCCGGGCCAGGCCGCGCGGGGACCGCGGTCGGCGGCGCGCCGAGCGGCCCGGCCGCCGTTGGCGTCACCTCGTAGTGCACGGCGACGCGTTGCCGGGCGAAGAATCCCAGCACGCCGCCCGCG